>NZ_CP071446.1:1800000-1982543 GCF_017358165.1 Thermosipho ferrireducens
TCTACATCTATAAAATTTTCTTCTTTGTCAACCCGTAACATTCCTTCTATCTTTGAAGTGATAATTTTACCATCATCAGACAACACCACATTGCTTCCTAATTTAATTTCAGCCTCTTTGCCTGGAGTAGGTGGAACATCTTCACCAAGTACATTTTTCCCGGCTTCACCAGGGGTTGGAGGAATAATAGTAGCTATCCTCTGACCTGGCTTTACTATTATTCTTTTATGTGTCAGAAACTCACGAAAATTTACCTTTTTATCAGTTACCACATTTTCTGAATGGAAATCCTCAAATTCTACCCTTCCATCTTTTCCATCATGTGGTGGTGTACCTTCCGCTACTTTTATAGGAACTTCGTATTCTGGAAACTCGCAAAGCCTAACAATAGCATTTTTATCTATCCCATAAACAACTCCTTTTTCTGACAAAGCTTCATATATTTCTTTTGGAGTAACTTTATCGTCATCCCTGGTTTTTCTTAGCATAACACTTGCACTCATTCTATCCTGGGAAATCTGCACATCTATTATCATTCTCTCACCTACTAAAAATTTTATTGTTTAACCCAAACTAATATAATAGCGGAAATAGCAGCTATTCCAGAAATAATAGTTAACGTCCACAATGTTTTTATATCATCACTTAAATTCGTCATTTTTTCCGTAACTACGTCAAAAGTATTTTCAACTTTTTTATCAAACGATTTTAATTGCTCAACATCATCAACCAGAGTACTGAGTTTCTCAACACCAATTCCGCTACTTTCGAATGTAGACAAACGGGCATTTAGTTCATTTATTTGATTTTTTATAGCATCAATATCATATATCTTTTTTTCCAAAAATTGCGTTCTGGATTCTATCTGGTCGTACCTGTTTTCAATGATTGCGAATTTATTAACAACATTTCGAACTGTAAGAACATCTATTCCCTCCAATTTTTTCCTCAATATATCGAGATCCCCGGAAATAGCCTGCAAGTTTGAAAGCATTGTCTCTAATTCATCAACTTTACTTTCCAGATCTGGTATCTTACTAACATATGATAACTGTGAAGGTTTTATGTTTTTCAAAGAAGTGTAAAGCTTTTCAACTAACGCTAATCTTGTTGAAACTTCGGCTATCCTCTCATTTAACGTTGACACTTCTGCAGGAAGGTTCTCTATTTTTTTGTTTATATCACTTATATAAGACATATTCTTTGCCTGTTCTTCAAGAAAATTTGTTTTTAATTCGTTTGTTTCTTTTTCAAGGATACTTATTCTCTTGCTTAAATCTCCCAGATCTTCTACTTTCTTCAATCTTTCATCCAAGCTTCTAAATTGTGCGCTATAAGCTTCAGAAAGTCTTGTAAGTTCCAGAGATATAGAATTTAAATCATCAAGTGTTACGTACTTAGATTTCAATTCATTTTCTATAAAACCAACTTTTTTTGAAAGTTCAACAATGTTTTGATTTTTGATCTGACTTTCAATATAACTATTTTTTTCCAGTATAGCCGTGAGCATACTTTCTATCTGATTCACTTTTAGAACCACATCAGACGCAGATGACATAAACTTTTCAACACGTAATAAATCATTTAGCATATTTTTTTGCTGTTGTTCAACTCTACTCAATCTTTCATCCACGCCTGAAATAAGACTTTTATTGAGATTTATATCATCATCTATAGAAGCAATTCTTTTTTCTATATTCTTTATTGCAAGAAGATTGAAATTCTGAATAATTGTATATAAATACCTGGCAACATCGAGTTTCGTGATGAGAAGTGATGGTTTAAAATTACCATTTTCATCAAGTTCCATAATACGACTCTCCACTAAAAATTGTACCGCTTTATACTCAGGAACAAGCGGGGAAAGGTCCGATATGCTAACTTCAGCTGCAAATACACTTACCAATGTCAGAATAAACAGAAACACTAAAATTTTTTTCATTTATAATCCCCTCCATACACCTCGTTTATTACTCCCTGTTGTATTACTACTTCTCTGGATGATACAACTCTTCCACCATAATAAAATTCTACCTTGTGTTTGCCAGAAGATAAAGGATAAATATATATTGGAGTTCTTCCTATTAATTTCCCATCCACATAAACTTCAAATCTTCCGTTAGCGTAAAAATTGACAGCACACTTATCACTATCATCAAAAACAATGTTATTCAATATGGTTAAAGTCTTCTCTTCTTTATCGCTCAAAACTCTTATACTTTCACCAGATTCAACATTTAACAACGCAGGTGTTTTAAACCTAAATCCCTTGTATTCAACATAACCATCCTGCATGACAACAACACTTAAAGACTCAGGATATTCTTCTATAGAACCATCTGTAAACCCATACCACTGGCCCTTTTCTGATACAACCCTTGTAAAATAAAGTCTCTGCGGAACTTTCTTGCTGCTTACAGGCACACCATCAAGATAAATTTGTATGTTATTGTTAATCTTTGAGAAAACGGCTGTTCGCAAATTATAACTATAAGTTTGAACACCTTTCTGTATCTCAAGAGATTCTTCAATTTCTTTATAACCATCACTTGATACTTTTATCGTATACGTCCCTGGAAGAAGTACAAATTCCGCCGGCGCATTTTTAGTAATTGCATTCACTGTAACAACGGCATTTTCCGGATATCCGTAAATTAATAAATGCGAATACTGCGTTTCATTAACATTATAGGTATAAATTTCCTCCTCAGGCACATGTATAACCTGAACTGGTGATGCATAAAAGGTTTCAAGAATCTTCAACGTATAACTCCCTGGCTCAACTTCAAGTTTTGCTGGAATATCAATTATTTTATTATTGAACAAAGCTTTTATATTGTTTGAGCTTTTTAAAATAAGTGTCACCTTATTTTTTAACGTAACTTCTATCTTTCTTAATTCGGAAGGTTTTAAATTCAGTCTCATCTTTTTTTTCAAATAACCCTCTTTTTGTATTTCCAGAATAAGTTCTCCGCTACTAACCTCAAATACCCCTGGAGTTTCACCTAAAAAACTCCCATTTATATAAACCTTCGCTCTTGATGGAATAGTATTCAATGCAAGATAAGCCGGTAACACAAGACTGGCGTTCACAACTCCATCTGTTGCTACAGAAGTTTCAAAGGGAGCATATCCTGGCTTTACTATTTTTAATAGGCCAGGATACTCCAGATTTTCAATAACAAGTTTTCCAGTTTCAGGTATCTTTTCAACTAAATTTTCATTCCAGTAAACAAGGGCGCCAGGCTCCGATATTACAACCAGTGTTCCAGCAATAAAAATGGAACTTAAAAAGAGTAAAAATAACACCGCTTTTTTCATTTATCGTCACCACTTAAAAGCTTATCTATTGCTTTTCCAAACTCTTTTAACATTTCTGTAAGTTCTTCGCCAAATTTCTGTGGCATATTCTCTATAACCTTATTAACAAAAATAATCCTTTTTTCAATTACTTTCTCTATAATTTGCTCACCACGGTTTGTGAGAGTAACTAAATGTATTCTTTTGTCTTTTTCCATACGAGTTTTTGTTAAAAAACCATCTTTTTCCAGCCTGAAAACAAGACCGGTAGTTGTACTTTTGGCTATACCAAGAGCTTTACTGAGTTCGCTCATGGTTTTTGGCCCTTTAAAATATATATTTTGCATTAAATCAAATTGCGCAGGTGTAATAGGATAATCTTTCAATACCTCTCGGCCTTTTACTTTTATTTTGAAACATATTTCTCTAAGTATCTTTTCTAAATTTTTTGCCACGCTATCACCTCTTAGAAAGAAGTTCTTTGTATGCAAGATAACTCTCGTATAAATCCACTTTTGATACTATTTCAAATGGCGAATGCATACTCATCAAACCAGGCCCCATGTCAATAACTTTAAAACCTTCCTGGGCCAAAAATTTTGCAACCGTTCCGCCGCCTCCTATTCCTATCTTTCCAAGTGTTCCAACCTGCCATTTAATCCCCGCCTCGTTCAATACCTTTCTCACGTGAGCAACAACCTCTGCATCTGCTTCACTTGCTCCTGCTTTTCCGCGAACTCCTGTGTACTTAACAAGCGTAACACCACCACCAACTACCGGGGCATTATATTTATCATGGACATCTTTAAAGGTTGGATTAATTACCGCAGCAACATCAGCTGAAACAACAAACGAATTTTCAATCATAATATCAAACGCATATTCTGTATCTGTCTCACCACTTATTTTTAAAATTCTTCTAAAAAATAGCTTATAAAAACGGGCTTTAGCTCCAGAATTTCCTTCGCTTCCTATTTCTTCGCGATCAAACAATATAACTGCTGCAGATTTCTCCAAATTCTCCGCGTCTACTAAAGCTCTAATCGCTTCAAAAGAACATATTCTATCGTCATGACCGTATGCTCCTATAAAACTTCTATCCAATCCTACTTCCCGTGACTTAAACGCAGGTACAAGTTCAAGGTCAGCACTAACAAAATCTTCTTCCTCAATATCATACTTTTCTTTTAAAATTTTCAAAATATTTTTCTTAACAGATTCTTTTTCCTCTTTTTCCAGAGGAATAGAACCTACCAGAAGATTTAATTTTTCTCCCTGAAACTTTTCGCTTATTTTATCATCTTTACGATCAAGGTGTGGTAAAAGATCCGGAATTACAAATATTGGATCATTCTCTTCTAATCCTATTTTTATATCAACTTTTGTTCCATCTTCTTTCACAACCACTCCCACAATTGCAAGTGGAATATTGTACCACTGATAAAGTTTAACCCCCCCATAATAATGTGTTTTGAAAAAAGCCAGCTTTTCATCTTCATACAGAGGGTTAGGCTTTAAATCTATCCTTGGAGCATCCACATGAGCGGCAACAATATTAACCCCATCTTTTAGTTCTCCAACTATTCGCGCTGCAATTAAAGATTTATTTTGATTTACATAATACACTTTTTCTTCCTTGCCAGTGTAATTGTCCAAACTTATAAATCCATGAATCTCCAGAAAAGTTTTATAAAAGTCTATCGCGAGTCTCTCAGTAAGCGCTGTGTCTATAAAGTTTCTATAATCTTTGCTGAATTTTTCAATCTCAACTAAATCTCTTTCACGCCATAAATTCACCTATTTCACTCCTTTCACCAGATTTCAACTTCTGTTTCAAGAACAATATTATACTCTTTTTTTACCCTCTCTTTTATAATATTTATAAGTTTTTTAACATCTTCTGCTTTAGCATTCCCGCAATTTACTATAAAACCAGCGTGCTTTTCAGAAACTTTTGCATCACCCACTCTAAAACCTTTAAAACCAAGTTTTTCTAAAGTACTTCCAACGTAAAAATCCGGTTTAGGTCTCTTAAATATACTTCCAGCGCTTGGAATTTCTAAGGGCTGTTTTTCATATCTTTTTTTCATTATTTTTACCATTTCATTTTCTATATTTCTTCTATCTCCCTCTATTAATTTAAAAGTAGCGCTCAATATTAAAAAATCCCTTCTTTTCTTGAAAATGCTTGTCCTATAGCCAAATTGCATTTCTTCTTTTTTTAAATCCACGAACTTATTCCCATCATATATTCTCACAGATACCAGAGTTTCTGCTATTTCCCAGCCAAACGCTCCAGCGTTCATAAAAATCGCTCCACCAACGCTTCCTGGTATTCCAAAGGCTCTTTCCAGTCCAGATAGCGACGCTTCTTTGGCAACCAGACAAAGTTTTTTTAAAGGAACTCCACCTTCGCATGTTATAAAATTACCCTCTATTGAAATTTTATTTAACTTTTCGGTGCTTACTACTGCTAATTCCATGCTTTCATCAGATGGTAAAACATTCGTACCTCGTCCTAAAATTTTTACTGGAATTATTCTTTTTAAAATATTCAGAGTTTCAATTAATCCTTCAACTGTATACGGAACAACATAATATTTTGCAGGCCCGCCTATTCTAAAACTTGTATGACATCTTAGAGGTTCATTAATATACACATCAATACCTGATTGCATCAACCTCTCAAGAACTTTCTCCAAACTGTATCACCCTATTCCTTCCAAGTGCTTTAGCTCTGTATAGTGCATCATCAGCATATCTGACAAGTTCTTCCACTTTTTCTACCTTTACGTTTGGATATCCTGCGACTCCAAAACTCATTGTTACCTTCTCAGGAAATTTATTTATTGACGCTATTTTTTCCCTTATTCTCTCAGCTATGTCTTTTGCACTTCTAACATTTGTATGAGGTAAAATTATTATGAATTCCTCTCCCCCATATCTTCCAACAACATCCTGTGAACGTACATTGTTTTTTAAAACCTTTGCTATCTCTTTTAAAACTTCGTCACCTAACAGGTGTCCATAACTGTCGTTTATTTTTTTAAAGTGATCAATATCAGCCATTATCACAGAAAGCGGAGTATTAAACCTTTTTGCCATTTCAAACTCAGAGTTCAATTTTTCTATTATATAATACCTTGTAAAGAGAAGGGTAAGTGGATCTGAAAGGCTTCTCAAACGCGCAAAAGCACCTTTTAACATAGCTATTAATCCATACTCTACTATTTCAAGTAAACTAAGAAATTTCGTCATTTCATCTTTGGAAAGTTTTAACGATTTATTAGAGACATAGATTCCATAACTAAGATACCTATCTATTTCGTCAGTAATGAAAATTTCAAGAGGGTTAGAATTAACTATGTCTTTATCAGGAATTTTACCCTCTACGTTGCTGAAATGAAAATCACGTTCGATTCTTTTATCTTCAGCAAATATATACACTTCTTCAGCTGGTAAATATTCCAAAATTTTACCTGCAAAATAATTTATAATGTAACCTGGTTCCAGCAATGGATCTAATGCTTTCATTCCTTCTAATACCGAATAACTGAACTGCGCACGTTCGAAAAATTCTTTTATACTTTTACTAAACTTAGAATTTCTGGCTAATTTACTATACTCTAAAACTTTGTTCCATTGTTCTGTTATCTCCGGATACAGCTCCCCCAGACGCTTCGCAGCATTTTCCAAACCTATTTCTTTATATAAAGAATATGCTTTTGAAAGATAACTTTGTACCCTGTATTCTTTTCCCACTTCCCTGTAATAATAACTATATCCTTCATATATAAGAGCTAACGGAAGTTTTAAATCCTGAGAAGAATAATCACTCTCAAACATTTTCAACTGCTCTTTGAAACCCTCCGGATCAACTTTTGCGATTCTCTTACCAAATAGTGCAAATGTTTCTTCACGCCACAAAAAATAATTTGAATCTCTGAATTCCAACCACGCTTTTTTAAATTGAGCATCATCTTGGGCAAGGATCATTTTTGAAAACTTATCAAATCCCATTGTTTTTAGCGAAACATTATCCCTGTTATCTAACAATATTTGCTTTGCATCTTTAATACGTCCTGAAAATAAATTAAGAAAAATTAACGTCCTTAAATATGGCTGTTCATCGCCAAGAGTATCGTAAATCTCTTTTGCTTTTTCCAGGTCCTCAAGACCTTCTTTGTACTCTCCGTTGTATGCATGGTAATACCCCTCTAACAAATAAGAATATCCAAGTTCTCTTTTCATCTCTTTTAACTCTAATAATTTTCTCAATCGAGAAAGTTGATCGAAAAATTCTTGAATCTTCCCCATATAAAGAAGAAAATGAACTTTATTCAGCTTGGCCATCAATGAACGATTGGGCAGTCCTGCTTCCTCAGCGGAAGTTATAGATTTCTCCAGAAAGTTAATAGCCAATGTTAAATTGTTCATTTGAACTGCTATATTGTTATAAATCATTGGCAGCAAATGTTGCAAGTTCCATTTCATTGCCACATTTTTTGCTTTTTCAAGATAATCCATACTTATAGAAACGTCTCGATCACTTACCAATCTTGAAAGAAGTATGTAGGCCCTTGCAAGGACATCTGCTGTTGTTTCAATCTTAGGATTTAAATTTTCAATAATCTCCTGCACTTTGTGAACCTGAACTTCAGACATACATCCTGAATTTACTTTTGCAGTGTAATACAAAAGAAGCCTTCTTAAAGTTCCTATAGGTCCTAACCCTTTAAGTTTCTCAGGATTCTTTTCAAACGTCTCAATAATTTCTCTATATTGATAATTCACGAACTTCGCCCCAAGTCGCCAGTATTCAAAAATTTCGCCTTCTGGAACTTCAAAATCTATTCTTTTATCCATTCTATAATAAATTTCTACTTTCATTCTAACAAGCATATAAGAAATTTTGCCCTCTGGAACCAATTCTTCGGCTTCATTTATTAATTTATGCAAAAAACTCGGCGAAAAGTATTTATTTATTCCATCTTTTATAACCTTTAAATATATAACAAGTGCTTTTAGAAATTCCCCAGCCATTTTGTAATGCCAGGCCTGTCTTAAATACACGGAGCCCTTTTTTGTAAAATTTAAAGCGCTTTCTGCTATCTTCAAATGCAACTTTTTTCTCAAATTTTCAGGAATCAAATTATAAAGTTCTTCCCAGTACTGATTCAGTGTAAAACGAAATCGCTCATATTCTTTATATATCAAACCGTATTTTTGAGCTTCCATCAACGCATGAGTAATATTACAGTTTGTTATACTTTTAAGGCTTTCAAGATCATCGTAAGAAAATTTCTGTCCAAGAATTGAAATATACTTTAAACATTCCTTCAATTCTTCATCTAAATCAAAAACTTCCATTGAAAATTGTTCCAAAGTTATCTGGGAAAGCGCATCAGCATCATACGTCCAGCTACCATCCTCTACATTTTTCCTAATAATTTCTCTATCAACTAATATTCTTAATATTTCGCTAATCAATCCGGGAAATCCCTTGGAAAGCCTGTATATATAAGATGCAAGTGGACTGGGGTTATCTAGCTTCGGAAACGTGTTGTTCACCAGCTCTAAAACTCTATTTTTATCAAAAGGTTCTAAATTTATCACGTAATCAAAATCCTCAAACTCCTTTGTGGAAAACGCAAGGATGGTATGCTTCCCCTTATAACTCAGACTTTTCAGACTTAAAAGTAACGCTTTAAAATTCTCATAAATTTCCTGATAATCATCTACCATTATAACAACGCTTTCCAGACTTTCCATAGCCGCTCCTATTAGAGGGGAGATAGTATCAATTTTGCACGATCTATTCAAACATCCCATGAGTTCCATAAGGCTTCCTTCATCCAGTTTGTCTGAGCTTACCTGAAGAATTTGCAATATCAAATCTTCACCATTTTGAGGCCTGATGACAGTTTTTCCTTTTTGTATCAAAGTTGATTGAATTGAATCAAGAAGCGTCGTTTTCCCTATTCTTTGTGGTCCTACCACACCAACAAACTTTATACCAGATTTATTGCACACTATATCAATGATCTTATTTTCTTCAAATCTCTTTATCGTAGGAAGTACAAATGATTTTTTTAAAAAAGAATTTACAGAAAAAGGCATATTAAAATGTATTGTTCTCTTCTCAGGATTTTCGTGAGTTAATCTCTTTACAAGAGTCAGTATTTCATCACCTGGCCTTAACGCTTCAATAGCTTTCCCCAAAACATAAAGCGTGGAACTCTCTATAACTTTTTTCTCTCTTTTTGCCTCTGGTGCAACAAATATGCTCTCGCTTTCTTCCGGCAAAATATCATAATTCATCCACAACGGCGGAAGAAGATAAATGTTCTCCTTAGTTATTAATAGATCATCAAGTGATAAAACAGCAAAATATAACTTCGGAACATGATATGCTTCCCTTGCAATCTGAAAAAGCCGTGTAGCATAAAAATTTCGCACGTTCACATCATATTCGTCCACATTAAATTCTTTTTCTTCACTATATGGAAAAACTAGGGTAATTCTTTCATCAAATGAATAACTTTCGGGAGTTAAAACTCCCTCTATCCTTTTTAAAAGCTTAAAATATATACCAAGTTTTCTTGTGTTTGTAATAATACCTTCTTTCAATATTTTTATCCTTTTAAGCTTCCCGTTTTCTTCTGCAAGGTATTCTTCCCCCGTATAGGTTTCTCTTATAAGTTTTTTAATTTCCAAAACTGCGCCCCCTTAAACTTTCACTCTTTAAAGTTACACGAGTAATCTTAACAACTTCTTCTAATATATCTTTTATATCTCCTTCTATTGTACAACCCGCTGCTCTTGGATGTCCCCCGCCTCCAAGAACTACCGCTACTTTGCTCACATCAAACCACTCTTTTGAACGAAAACTAACGTGAACTTCATTTGGATTATATTCTGAAAGAAATATTGCAACTTCCACACCTTTTATTGATCTAATTTCACTGACAAATCCTCCACTATCTTCTTCAGTACAATTGTTAGCAGCATAATCCTCGGAAGATAAATAGGAATAAGCCAGAAGTCCATCACAATCGATCTTCAAATGATCTACCATGGTAGCCAGCAATCTAAATTGTTCTATTTTTTTGTTCTCGAGGATCATTCTGGAAATTACATTTGGGCTGGCACCGAATTTTATAAGTTCTGCTGCGTCCAGAAAAACCCTTTCATCAGCATTTGCATATCTAAAGAAACCCGTATCTGTTTGGATTCCCATTAAATTTATAAGTGCTAATCTCTCATTATATTTTACACCAAGCTCTTTATTTATCCTCAAAACCATTTGTGCGGTAGCTCCAAAGGATGTATCAACCCAATTAAAATTTCCAAAATACGTATTTGTCCCGTGATGATCAATTACTATTACTTTATATTTTTCCAACAATTGTGCAAATTGTCCTATTCTGTCAGGACTTGATGCATCGACTATTACAATTAAATCTGGATCATAATTTTTTACCTGTTCAAAATTTCTTATCTTCTGAACTTCAGGTAGTTCATAAAAATAAGATTGAATTTTCCAGTCTATAGCAGCTTCAACTTCTTTGCCCAGCTTTTCAAGCCCCATAGTAAGTGAAAGAACAGAACTTATATCATCACCATCTGGCATTATATGACCAAGGACGAGAACTTTTTTCGCATTATTTATCTCAGCAACAATATTTAAAAACTCGTTCATTGCGTTCATTAAAGCACCTCCAGAGCATGAAAAACTATTTTCGAAAACTCTTCTTTTACCTTCTTTGCCACTTCCATAACCTCCTGATGAGACAGAGGAGTTTCAAGGACTCCAGCCGCCATGTTCGTTACACATGAAAGAACCAGGCACTTTATGCCACAATGATTTGCTACAATAACCTCTGGAACAGTTGACATCCCAACAAGATCAGCTCCAAGTTTTCTAAAAGCCTTTATTTCAGCAGGTGTTTCATAGCTTGGACCAAGGACCGCTATGTAAACTCCTTCTCTTAACTTCCTAACTTTTTCCTTTAATTTGCTGGCCCATTCTAAATCCACTGCAGATGACATATCTGGAAACCTTGGACCGTATTCTTCTAAATTTTGACCCTTTAAAGGATTTTTAAACTGAAAATTTATTAAATCTTTAACTATTATAATCTCTCCAGGATTGTAAGATTTGTTTATTGCACCCGCTGCATTGGTAATAAGCAATTTTTTTACACCCAAAGATTTCAACACGTATATTACAAACTTTATTGTTTCCGGATTCCACCCTTCATAAAGATGAAATCTCCCCTTCAATGCCACAACATTTTTCCCTTTTAATTTTCCAAAAACAAGCTTTCCTTCATGGCCAGGTGCTGTTGAATGAGGAAAATCAGGTATCTCAGTATATTCGAGTAAAACTGCGTTTTCAATATCATCGGCCACAAATCCTAACCCAGAGCCAAGAATAAGACCAATTTCTGGCGTTATTTCTACCTTTTCAGTAATATATTTCTTTGCACGTTCTATACTTTCCTTCACTTTTTGCACCTCCTCTGATACAATTAATTATAGCATATAACAACCATTAACCAAAAGTCTGGAGGGGATTCTGTGAGTTTTCCACGGTTGATAATTAATCTTGAAAAAATCTTTCAAAATGCCTATACAATTGCTAAAATATGTCATGAAAAACACATTGAGCTCGTTGCCGTTACCAAACTTATTCTTGGAAATCCAGAAATAGCTCGTATTCTCAAAGAAGCTGGTGTGGATAAAATAGGAGATTCACGACTCAAGAATATCGAAAAGATGAAAAAAAATGGTGTACCAGGACCATTTCAACTTTTGAGAATTCCCATGCTTTCTGAATTAGAAAAAGCAGTTGCCCTCGTAGATGAAATTCTTGTATCCCAACCAGAAATTGCAAGGGCAGTGGACACAATAGCAGAAAAATATGATAAAAACATACAAATCATTTACATGATAGACGTTGGTGATTTAAGAGAAGGCGTGTGGTATGAAGAAGCTGCTTTAGAGATTCAAAGGGTAGATTCTATGCTAAAAAAGGCCACGCTTAGAGGAATAGGAACGAACCTTGGATGCTTTGGTGGAGTTATTCCAAGTGAAGAAAATACTAAAATATTAGCCCAAATAAAAAATGAACTGGAAAATATGCTCAACAAAAAATTAGTTATTTCAGGAGGTAATACAGCTTCACTCAGGTTACTGGAAAACAACATAACTTTTGAAGGAGATACTCAATTTAGAATAGGCGAGGCAATAATTCTTGGAACAGACGCAACTAACCACAGGAATATCCCATATCTTTCACAGGATACAGTAATACTGGAAGCAGAAGTAATAGAAGTTGATTATAAACCATCTGTTCCTGTGGGAGAAATTGGACATGATGCCATGGGAAGAATTCCTCATTTCGAAGATAAAGGCTGGCGAAAAAGAATTATACTTGCAATAGGAGAACAGGATATTGATCCATCTGGTTTGAAACCATTCGATAAAAAATTAAATATATTACACGCTTCAAGTGATCATACTTTAATTGATATAACTGATTCAGAAACAAGCTATAATATTGGAGATATTGTAAAATTCCGTTTATCTTATGGTTGTGCTCTTCGAGCCTTTACAAGTCCTTATGTTGGAAAAATTTTTACATAATAATTATAACACCAAAAACAACAAACTCCCGCATTTGCGGGAGTTTGTTTATACATCGCAAAAATCATACTTCTAAAAATCCTACTCTTAATTTTCCAACAAGTGTTATAAAGTAATTTTCTCCTGGTTTTCTTTTTGTCTCATATCCAAGCTTTTCAACAAACTTTTGCCATTCGTCCAGGTTTCTAACCACAAAAATTGTGTTTAATCTTGAAAATTTTTCCCCTTTTCTTATGTAAGCTGTTCTTGAAACAATGTAAGCATGTTCAATTTTTCTCACCGGAATAGATAACTTTGAAAAAAATTCAACAATAGGCTGTATATCATCCACAACTTCCACAGAAAGAATTGTTCTTAAATCTCCACTTTCTGACATATATCTTGCTATGTCTTCTATTGTTTTAGTAGAATTGTATTTAAACAAATCCATCACGTAAGGAAGTGATGGTTGAGAAATTACATGTTTACCTATAGCCACATTTCTCAATATCTCAACAGACAATGGCTTGCCAAGCTTTATATCAGTTTTTTTCTGAAGACCTCGAAGCATTAGAGCAAGATACGAAGGTTTTACCGGGTTACCATCTGCTGTTGAAATCAAATATTCATCTTTCCCTTCATACTTATAAATCCACTTATCTATTGGAGGTATTATATCAACGTATGTATTATCACTCTGAACATAAATTTTACCATTCTTTATATCAGTACCTTTCAATTCCACAATCTCACCAGATTTTAAGCCAAGAATACCAGCAAGCCCCACAAGCAATACATATTTCTCATTACCCTTTTTCGCCATTTTTTCCGCTTCTTCGTACAACTTCCAGAAATCCAAAAACGATATCATTTCATAATTTGCTTTTTTATACGGAACTTTTAACTCTTCCACAACTTCTGAAAAAACCAGTGGATAAAATCTCTGCAAAAACGATCTTAAAGGAACAAAGTATTGACGCCATGCCGTTGGCTTATAAGTGCTTCTGATTTTCTCTATCCATTTCATTACATTCTCTGTATTTACTTCTCCATCAACAAAATTTAAAAATGATTCAACCATTGCAATGTAATTTTTTCTTGTTTTATCGGAAACTTTTTGAGTGCTTACATAATTAACAAAATTTTGTAACTCTTTTTGTATAAGCAACACTGCCACCTCCAATTGCATGCATATTCACACCAATTATAGCATAAGCAAAACACCACTTTTAGATTCAAAATATTAAATTTTGGCTACCTAAGTTACAATTAGGGAAGCTAATCTTTCGTTCCGTTTTCAAACAATTGCTTTTCAGTAAATAAAACAGGCATCACCAAAAGAAAAGAATCTATACTTCTGCTCAACAGCTATTCTATAAGCTTCCATTACAAAATCTTTACCGGCAAAAGCTGAAACTAACATAAGCAATGTGGAACGTGGCAGGTGAAAATTGGTTATCAGTGCATCGGTTAATTTAAAGTCAAAAGGAGGGTATATAAAAATTTCAGTCTTTCCTCTATAAAATTCTTTTTCAGGCAGACGTGCTATTGTTTCAAGTGTTCTAACACTTGTGGTACCAATAGCTATAATCCTGCCACGTTTCTTTCTATAATTTCTGATTTTACGAACAGTTTCTGCTGGAACATAGTAATACTCTGAATGCATCTTATGCTCTTCTACTTTTTCAGTCTTTACCGGTCTAAATGTTCCTATCCCTACATGCAAAATCACATCTGCAAACTCTACACCTTTCTCCCGCAAATCTTTCAACAATTCTTTAGTAAAATGCAGTCCCGCTGTTGGAGCTGCAACTGAACCATTTTCTTTTGAATACACAGTTTGATACCTTTCAAAGGGTATATCTGGATTATTCACATACGGCGGGAGAGGCAAATTCCCCACAGAAAAAATTGCTCTGTCGTCCTTTGTGTTAAACTCCATTATTCTTGTGCCATCCTCTCCCCAATCGATACATACAGATTCAAGCACCTCATTAAAAATTATCCTCGTACCTTTCTTCACTTTACTTCCCGGTCTAACAAGACATTTCCAGGTACTATTCTCTATTTTTTCTAAAAGAAACACTTCGACTTTAGCGCCTGTTTCTTTTTTTCCAAATAGTCTTGCAGGAATGACCTTAGTAACATTCCTAACCATTAAATCTCCCGGGCCTAAGTATTTTATTATTTCTCGAAATACCCTGTGCTTTATACTTTTATCTTTTCTATTCATAACCATTAATCTCGATAAATCTCTTGGTTCTACAGGTTTTTGTGCAATGAGTTCTTCTGGAAGGTTGTAGTCAAATTCTTTTACATCCATAAAATCCCTCCATTTAACAAATTAACAAAAAGGGGAGGTTCCCCTCCCCTGATTCTCCTGTCACATGAATTATTTCCTCAATCCGAGCTTTTGAATAACATTTTTGTACGATTCTGGATCTTTGTTTCTGAGGTATTTTAATATTTTTCTTCGTCTTCCAACAAGTTTCATAAGCCCTCTTCGAGAGTGAAAATCTTTTGGGTGTTTTTTCAAATGCTCAGTAAGATGTCTTATACGCGCAGTTAACAGCGCAACCTGAACTTCCGCGCTTCCTGTGTCACCTTCATGAATTTGAAATTCCCTGATAATTTCCTCTTTGTTCACTTAAAACACCTCCACCACTCATATTCCCTCTACCAAGTAGGGGCCAACGCCCACAACCGAGTAGGGGTCACTCAATATAATAACCTATTTT
The DNA here is from genome assembly GCF_017358165.1 of Thermosipho ferrireducens. NCBI lineage: Bacteria > Thermotogati > Thermotogota > Thermotogae > Thermotogales > Fervidobacteriaceae > Thermosipho > Thermosipho ferrireducens. The sequence continues at coordinate 1,815,669 of NZ_CP071446.1, forward strand.
ATTTAAAAAGTCAATTACTTAAAAAAACAGGTTCCTGTCAGGTAACCTGACACTATTCTGGCGAAGTTAGCAAGATTGGCAAGAGTTAGCGAGGTTGGCAAAGCTTGTCATGATCACGAAGTGCAAAGGATCTTGCGAGAGTTAGTAAAAAAATAAGATCCTTCGTCGCTCTCGCTCCTCAGGATGACATCCCCCTCATCATTTCATTCCTTGGGATGACACTTTCTTTTTATGTCATTCTGAGGAGCAGGAAAGCAAGGAATCCCCTTCTCATATCATTCCGAGGAGCAGGCAGGCGAGGAATCCACCGCCCTTGTCATTCCGAACCCGAAGGGTGAGGAATCCTGTATTTAGCAAGATTGGCAAGGTCTGTCCTGAACACGGAATACGAAGGATCTTGTAAATGCTGGCAAGGTTAGTAAGAACTGGAAAAATAGAGTCTATGCTCCTCGATATTTTGCCTTCTATAAAAAACATTATAATTACATTTGAATTAAATATAAATTTTTTGAGAGTTAAAAGTATATAAAAATTAAAGAATAGCAACATTATCTGTATTCGCTTTGTTTAGTTGAAAATATCACTAACTATTTGGCATTGACAAATCGATTTCAATTTTGTAATCTTTTTGTTGAGATAATATAAATGTTCAAATCGTATGAATTATCACATTACACTTGAATATAATTATTTTGCAAATAACAGGCAGATATTACGTAACTAAATTACTTTAGTCATATAATAACTCAAAGTTGGATTAAAAATACAAATTTCTCTACTACATTATACATGAGGAGGGATAGCAATGGCGATACCAGTGTCAGGCAGGATAAGCTTTTTAGGGGGTAACCGTGGATATTATACGAGGGAGCAGATAGAACATATAAGGTTTAATAGAATGTATCAGCATGCACGTGCTTATGCATGAAAAACTGTATCAAAATTTGCTTTAAAAAAAGGTATGAATTCAGGAGCTCTTGGAGCTATTGGTGGAGCCGTTATTGGTTTTCTTAATGATGGTGGCGTTATTTCTTATATAGCGCAATAGTTATGGGAACTTATTCATGTATTGCCAGATTTGAGGTATTAATTGAAAAAATCCTTTCAGGCTCCAAAAAAGTTCTCTTCTTTATAATTAGCGCACTGGCTTTGTTCACTTCTGTAATATTTTTCGGATGGGTAATTGTAGGAGAGACTTACTTTAGCTTATACGTTATTTTCTTGATCATTCTCTGGTTTGGATTGTTTAAAAGAAAGCATCGTTAGACCACTTTGACAGCAATAATGGAGATGATTCCAAGAATCTTTTCAATTTCAAAGAAGAATCCCACGTTATCTCAAATCGGTGGGATGGGGTGAATAAGAAGGTTCTGTACACTGGTAAGGAGCGATAGCAACGAAAGTTTTTTTGTTGTCATTCCGAACGTATGTGAGGGGGATGTCATCCTGAGGAACAAAGTGACGAAGGATCTTATTCTTTTTACCAACCTCGCTAATCTCGCCAACCCTTGCCAATCTCGCCAGATTAGTACCAAATTATCTGACAGAGACATCGTATAATTTTACAAAATTCCTACTAATTTTATGGTAAAATAAAGTTAGTAAAGCTAATAATTCAGGAGGGAAAATTATGGACATTCAAAGGTTAAAAGAACTTTGTATGATACCAGGTATCTCTTCTCGTGAGGAAAAAGTGAGAAATTCTATACTTTCAAAAATAAATCCTGAAAACCACATGGTTGATGATATAGGCAATCTAATTATTCCTAAAGGCAAAGGTAAAAGGCTGCTCTTAATGGCACACATGGATGAAATAGGTTTTCATATTATAAATACAACCAGAGATGGAAAATTATTTCTCAGAAAAGTTGGTGGAATTCCAGATGAGATTATTCAAAGCAGATTCATTGATATAATTACATCCAGCGGAACTGTAAAGGGTATTATAGGAAGTGTTCCACCTCATCTAAAAAAAGACGGTTTAAATTTTGAGTTATTGGCGGACGTAGGTGTTGTTTCAAGAGAAGAATTAAAAATGAAAAATATTGAAATAATGGATTATGCGGTATTTTCCAAAGAATTCCACGAAATAGGAGAATTTGTCTCATGCAGAGCGCTCGACGATAGATTTGGGTGCCACATTCTTGAGGAAGTATACAAAAAATCGAATCCAAAAAATGAAGTTTTATTCGCCTGGACTGTTCAAGAAGAAATAGGTTTAAAAGGTGCTAAAGCACTTTCAAATAGTCTCAGTGATATTTCTCTTGCAATAGCTGTGGATTCTTTTGCCTGTTGTTCAAAACAAAATAATCACATAATTCCTGGAAAAGGGCCAGTGATAAGATTTGTTGATAATTCAGGGATTGTTTCTTATAAACATGCCAAAAAAATTATGCAAATCGCCAATGAAAAATCCATCCCTGTACAAATTGGTTCTACTGGTGGAGGTACAGATGCGAGCATATTTGTTGAAAAAGGAATTCCCATGGTTGCTCTAAGCGTAGCTGTAAAATATTTACATTCCACTGTGGAAATGGTACATAAAAATGACCTTGAAAACTTAGAAAAATTAATAATAGCCATAGTAGAGGAGGGTTTTTAATGGGAATAATTCTCTATTTCTTCTTATTTCTGGCCGGATTGGGCGCGGGGTTTGTAAATGTTCTTGCAGGTGGTGGGTCAATGCTAACACTTCCCGCTTTAACTTTACTTGGTCTTGATATATCAGTCGCTAATGGAACAAATCGTGTGGGAATTCTTTTGCAAAATATAGTGGCATCCACAGGATTTAAAAAAGGTAAAATGTTGGATCTGAAAAGGGCCACTTTTCTGGCAATCCCTTCAACCCTTGGAGCAATTTCTGGAACGTTTACTGTTCTCGCCATAAACAAAAGTTTACTTGAAAAAATAGTGGGTGCAATATTTTTAATCATGAGTGTTTTCATTTTATACAAACCAAAAATCTGGGAGGAAGGAAAAAAAGTAGAGAAAAATAATATTATTAGCTTTATTGCATTTTATTTTGTTGGCTTTTATGGAGGATTCATTCAAGCAGGTGTAGGCTTTTTTTTAATAATGAGCCTTATTTTTATAGAGGGATATAATATTGTGAAAACTAATGCAATAAAAGTCTTTATTGTAATGTGTTATACCACATTTTCCTTTGTAATCTTTCTTATGAACGGGAAAGTAGATATAATTAAAGGATTAATTCTTGCTCTTGGAACAATGACTGGTGCAAAGATTGGTACCTCTTTTGCTCTCAAGAGCGGAGCAAAGTTTGTAAGATTTATTGTATTTGTAATGATTGTAGTTTCAGCAATTAAATATCTACTCTAATATCATTGAATTTATTTTCCAGAAGAAAATGCCTGAGATAAATAAGCTCCCTGCATATTTAATCTTGACAGTGCCTGTTCCATTGCACTGAATTTTTGCCACAAATCCTGTTGCTTCTTTTCTAAAATCTCTATCCAATTTACTATTTGTTTTGCTAAAGATCTTTTCTCTCTTTCTATACGACCAGAAACACCTGCTACCTGGTCGATCTCACCATTAAACTTTGTCAAATCGTATAAATAATCTTTTAACTGAGTAGCAAATCCCTGAACACTGGTTGTATCACTTCCAAAAAATTCCCACACGGCGCTTGCTCCATTGTTCGAAATATAATCCCTTAACTTATCTTCATCAAGTTCTATTTTACCTTTCATTGTATTTTCATAGCTACCGCCAGAATCTCCAGAAGAAATTCCTAATTCCCACAAATATGTCCCATTAACTTCTTCATACAAATATGAACGTATTTTATCGAATATTTTTCTCAAGTAAGAATCGTTCTTTAAAACACCTTGAATTTTCTCTTCTTCCGTCATTTCATCTTCTGATTTATCTTTTACCTCATTCTCAGTAAGCTTAGTATAAAGATAATCCATTGTATCGTTCCATTTTTCAACAAATTCTGATACTTTATCTACAATGGCATCTATATCAGTCGATACTGTTATATTTGCCGTACCGGTTGACACAACATCTATCTGCATTCCCTGAAACGAAAGAGTATTTGTATCGGAATAAACATCATATGTAACACCGTTATCCATTGTAATTTGAGCATAAGCCACATTTCCAAGAATAAACTGTCCTGAAGAAAGCCCAAGCTCTGCTGGCCCTCCAGAAATATTTATTATAACGTCACCTGTGTCATCTGCTGTTATTAATATTTGATTGTTAATATCATCATAACTTGCCGTGACGCCACTCACATTGCTATTTATGTTACTAATGAAATCAGCTATAGTATCGGTATCTGAATAACTTATAGTAGTACCATTTATTGTAAAAGAGTTAGTACCTGTAACTCCAAGATCAGAAAGCAGTTTGGAAGTGCTATATACACCTATATCCCCCGTACTTGTAAGTGTATAATTTCCTCCAGAACTTACAAGATTCGCATTATCCAGCCTGAAAACTTCTAAAAAGTTACCGGAATCCTGGGTAAGTTGAAACACATCTGAAGATTGGATTGAAAGTTTGTTGTTTGTATCATCATAAGTAACAGTTGCAGAGCTTCCAGCTGTTGTAAAAGCATTTTGTATTTTGGTTATTATATCGTTTATTGTATCAGTAGTTAAAATATTTATAGATGCGGTATTTCCATTGACAGTAAGTGTTAACGAAGAATCTTGAGGAGTATAATTATGATTTATATCAGAAAAAGCTGTCGTAGTAGTTATATCAGGCCCTAATTTGGTCCCCATATAATAGCTTCTCGATGCAAGTTGAACCACATTCACTGTATAAGTTCCATCTGGTGTAGAAGCTGCAGCTGTTGCTGTTAAAACATTTTCATTTGTACTGGTAGCACCTTTTGGCAGCAGACTCGATTGCAATCTAAAGTCAGACAAATAATCCATAAATTCGCGCAATTTGTCTGAAACAGCGTTATACGCCTTTTGCTGCCTATCAAGCTCTGTATATTTTTCATTAAGTCTGTTAAGCGGTTGAGATTCTATCTCCATTAATTTATCAATTATAGACGCAGTATCCAAACCACTTGCTACACCACCAAACTGAAATAGCGGTTGACTTGAAGTGTAACGATAATTTATATTTTGGGCAATGGAGGAAAGATCCATAATCTCACGCCCTTTCGTCAAATATTATTCCTAATAACTCAGCTATATTTTTGGCCAATTTCAACGCAACTTCCGGCGGAATTTGTCTGATAATTTCACCTGAATCTTTGTCCTTGATCTTCACAACTATTATTCCTGTTTCTTTATCTATTTTAAATTCTGCTTCACCTCTAAAAAGCTTTTTTAATTTTTCAAGATTTTCTTTAAAATTTTCCGCCGCCTTTTTCGGATCCACATTGGCACTTTGAAGTTCCTCTGAAGGTTTAACAGTTTTTACATTACTGACACGGTTCTCCATCTGCTTGATTTCAATTTGACTGTTGTCAATCTTAGATATCCCATCCATGGGGTTTCCCTCCCCTCACAATCCTTCATATTAATTATCGGATTCCTTTTCATGTTTTTTAGATGATATTTCGTCAAGGAGCTTGTTAATTCTTATGCTTGTCTCTATTCCTTTATCTTCATAAAATCTTATCTCGGGAGCCACATATAATCTGGTATTTTTTGCCACAAACGTTCTAAAATATCCTTTCCTGTCTTTCATAAATTTAACTGCTTTTTCCCTCATTTCTGAATTTCCTATGTAACTTATAAAAATATCTGCATATCTTTTATCTTTTGACAACTCAACTCTTGATACAACTACAAAGTCTTTGAAGTTTTCTACCTCTGGCTCTTTTAACCTTCTTAAAGCCTCAAATATTAAATTACGGATTTGTTCCTCTAACTTTTTTTTTCTATATTCAGGTTTCATTTTCCTTACCTCCTTCCAGCAGGTCACCAGCTTTCAAAAGATTTCTTTCAGATTCTTCCACTATTCTTATCAATTTCGAAGGTTTTATACCAAACACATTAAACGTCTCAGATTCAAGTATAGGCTGCCCATGAGAGAGTGAATATCCTTCATACATCAAATTAGATATAAAATTTGCAAGATGCACTATATACAAAATTTCATTATACGTTTTATTCTCATTTTCTGATGGTGTTTCGTGAAATTGTGACACAACTTGAAATAAATCTGGAAGTGTCCATTTTTCTAATAAAGTTTGTCCCAACAGGGTATGCGATTCAAACTCCAAATCTCTTTCTATAACGTGAAACGGTCTATTTGTTTCGCGGCTTGCTTTTTCAAGCAACGATAAAACTTCTGGAAAAGTAATGTCAAGAGCCACTTTGCCTATATCATGTAAAAGTCCCGCCATAAACGCTTCTTCTCGCTCAGGATATCCTATATGTTTGGCTATAGTTTCAGAAATTATAGCAGTAGCCATAAAATGCTTCCAGAGATTTTCCTTATTTACATTAGAATTTCCTTTTTGAAGGGTAGAATAAGTAAAGATGCTCAACGCCAGATTACGAACCGTTTTAAAGCCAAGAATCATGACCGCCTCGCTGAGTTTTGTAATTTTTCGAGGCAATCCGTAATATGCAGAATTAACAAGCCTCAGAACTTTCGCAGAAAGTGCTGCGTCCAATGAAATAGCCCGTTCTATATCTTTCACACTTGCCTCGGGATTTGACGCAATATTTATTATTTGTTGTACCTGAAAATCCGGGGTAGGTATCTCCTCAATTTCCAAAATAAATTCTTTTAACAATATACTCACGCCCTTTGAGGAATCCTAACAATAAACTTTGAACCCTCTCCTTTCTGAGATTCAACTTCTATAGTTCCTCCGTGCAATCTTATTATTTCTCTGGCAATAGTTAATCCCAGACCTGTCCCTGAAGCTTCATAAGTTAAGCTTCTATCTCCTCTATAAAATTTCTCGAAAATCTTTTCTTTATCCTCTGGTGATATTCCTATACCATTGTCCTCAACAATTATAACTAAATCATCTTCAGATTTTTTTACTGCAATTTTTGCTATTCTTTCGTCTTTCTGCTTATCGGAAAATTTTATAGCATTGTCAAGTAAATTATAAATTACCTGAAAAATTCTTTTTTTATCGGCCTTAACCTCAAAACTATCACAGTTAACAAGAACCTTTACTCCAAGTTTTTCGGAAAGTTTTATCAACTTTTTTACCACAGAATCAACCAACTTGCAGATTTCAAATTCAGAAAATTCTAATTCCATAGTTCCAGACTCTACAAGGGTAAAATCCAGAAGATCATTCAATAACATCTCAAGTTTTTCACTTTGCTCCATTATCGTTCCTAAAAATTCTTTATTACTCTCTGGATCAACTTCCATATTCAACAAAGTCTCAGTGTAAGCTTTTATTGCTGCAAGTGGTGTTCTAAGTTCGTGAGAAACGTTGGCAACAAACTCTGTCTTCATTCGATCAAGCTGCTTTAATTTTTCTAATTCCATTTGTGATGTAACGTTACTTACATTTATAATTTGCTTCTCACTTCCAAGATAATCTATTGTATTCTTTATTATTGCAAAGTATTCATTTCCTATTTCTTTTGTTAATATCCCTGTTTTTTCACCTATTTGTGCAATTTCTATGATTATCTCATCAAGCCCGTTATATTTTTCCAGGAGTTCTAAAGCCTTTTTATTTTTGAATTCTATTACACCTTTATCAACAACAAACACTCCATCGGATAACGAATTTAAAATCTCTTTTATATATTTTTCAGAATCCTGGACCTGCTCTAAAAGCACGAGATTCTCAACAGTGATGCCTGTCAAAAATGCAAAAGTCTGCAAAGTATTACTCACCTCAAAAGTAGGCTCCTGATTTGTCTCGACAACGGCAATTCCAAGAAGTTTATCCTGTTTAACAAGTGGAATAAATCCTATGACTTTATTTTCATCTTCAGGAACAAAAGCAGGCAAAAGTCTTTCTTTTAACCACTCAAGATAGTCAGCATAAGAAGAAAGATCTATACGGGCTTCCAGAGGATCTGATAAGATAACATTACTATCTTTTATTACAAAAGCTCTATTGTATTTTATGACATTTTTAATAGTTTTTAAAAGTGCAGTATAAACTTCTTTCTCGGTACGTGCTTTTGATATTTCAAGCATAAAAGTAGAAAAAAGCATTTCAATTTCCAAAATAATCACCCACTTTTCTACATTTCTTCAGGTGCCGAAACCCCCAAAAGCTCAAATCCTATTTCGAATACCATTTTCACAGCTTTTAAAAGATTTAACCTGGCATTTGAAAGTGCTTTGTTATTCTCATCCAGAACTCGATAATCATTGTAATATTTATGGAATTTCTCAGCAAGTACTTTCAAATAATTAGACAAATAATGTGGAGAAAGTTTTTCTTTAATTTCTTGCAGCACATCTTCAAATACGTCCAGCATTTTTATTATACTCATTTCTTGCTCTTCGTTTAACAATTCTATATTTTCCATTTCATGAAATTCTATTCCTTTCTCTTTCGCATTTCTGAAAATGCTGTTTATACGCGCATAAGCATATTGTACATAATAAACAGGATTTTCATTACTCTTTGCTTTGGCAAGCTCTAAATCAAAATTTAAATGACTATTAACATCAACCATTGTGAAGAAAAATCGCGTAGCATCTTTCCCCACTTCTCTGGTCAAATCGTCGAGCGTAACAAAATTTCCAGCCCTTGTGCTCATTTTAACTACTTCTTTTCCTCTTTTCAGTGTAACAAATTGATGAACAACAAAGTTTAAGAAACTTTCTGAAACGTTTAAAGCCTTCATAGCAGCTATCATTCTGGGAATATGTCCCTGATGATCACTTCCAAAGACATCATAAACCATATCAAATCCTCTTTTATATTTATCATAATGATAAGCTATATCTGTCAAAAAGTACGTATATGTGCCATCACTTCTTACCAAAACTTTGTCTTGATCGTCAACAAAATCAGAAACTTTAAACCATAAAGCCCCCTCTTTCTCATAAGTATACCCTTTTTTCTCAAAAAATTCCAAAACCTCTTCAACTAATCCTTCGTCTATGATATCAGATTCTCGAGTAATTTTATCAAATCCGCTTCCAATACTTTTAAGAGTTTCATTCATTTTTTCCAAAATATTTTTTACAACGTATGTCTTGAAAAAGTTCTCAACATCTTCATCCCACAAATTTTTATATTTATCACCTATTTCTTCTTTTAATTTTTCAGCAATTTCTATAAGATAATCTCCTCTGTACCCATCTTCTGGTAGCTCATACTTTTCTCCAAACAATTCGTTGTATCGCACCCAAAGTGAACGCCCAAGGAGTTTCACCTGTCTTCCTGCATCGTTTACATACATCTCTCTAATAACATCGTACCCTAAAAACTCGAAAACATTTGCTAAAACATCACCAATAACTATTTGTCTTCCATGCCCCACTGTAAATGGACCTGTTGGATTGGCGCTTCCATATTCAAACTGCACTTTCTGATTATTTTGTTTTTTCTTCCAGAAATTAACTTTTTCATTTAACATCTTTATTAATAAATCTCGATAAATCTCTTTAGAAATTTTAAAATTTATAAATCCCGGCCCTGCTATTGAAACATCATCAAACATAGGATTATCAGACAACTTTTTTGAAAAAATATTGGCGATCTCTCTGGGAGCCTTTCTGAAATACTTAGCACCAACAAGAGCAGCATTTGTAGAAAAATCTCCAAATTTCTCATCAGGTATCTCTACATTAAAATTGTATTCTTCACCCATTTCATAAATTACACTTAAAACTTTTTCTTTGATCATCTTTTTGAGCATTTAAACACCTCCAAATGTTTCTATAAGTTCCAGTATCTCTTCAACACCTTCTTTTGTAACAGAAGAGTATGGTATGATTATATACTCACCAAATTCTTTCAAAATATTTTGATAATATTTAACTGACCCTTTTCTTTCAGAATTTTTGAGCTTGTCCATTTTCGTTAAAACAACACAGAAGGGAATTTCCAGACTTTTCAACCATTCGATTAAAACTTTATCATTTTTTTGCAGTTCATGTCTTCCATCTATTAAAACAAACAAAATTTTTATATTCCACTTTCTGCTTTTAAAGTAATTTTCTATTATTTTTTTCCATCTCTCCCTTTCAGAAATCGAAGCTTTCGCATAACCGTATCCCGGAAGATCCACAAAGTAAAATTTGTTATTAATCAAATAAAAGTTTATAGATCTCGTCTTACCAGGTTTTTTACTAACCTTTGCCATATTCCGATTCATTAAAATATTCAAAAGAGTAGACTTTCCAACGTTCGATCGTCCAACAAATGCGTATTCACCACTCAACGGGGGTGGATATGTGTCATTCTTCCCATAAATTGTTTTAACAAGTTTTATATCATTTATTTTCACCTGACAAAGCCACCTCCAGAACTTCCTCTATATTCTCAACAAAAACAAGTTCAATTTCTTCTAAAATGTATTCGGGAACTTTTTTTATATCGCTTTCATTTTGTTTTGGCAGTATTATTTTCTTTATACCTTTTCTGTAAGCTGCTAAAACTTTCTCCTTTATACCTCCAACTGGCAATATTCTACCTCTTAAAGTTATTTCACCAGTCATCGCTATGTTATTATCAACAGGAGTTTCTTTTACCGCAGAAACAAGCGAGGTGACTAAGGTAACCCCGGCACTTGGCCCATCCTTAGGCACAGCACCTTCAGGAACATGAACGTGTATGTCGTTTTGACTGAATTTTTCAGAAAAACTATTTCCGCATATTTTTCTTGTTAAACTCAAAGCCAATTTTGCCGATTCTTTCATAACGTCTCCAAGCTGGCCCGTTATTAGTAAATTTCCTTTGCCAGGATACAATATAGTTTCTACAAATAGTGTTGAGCCACCATACGGTGTCCACGCCAGACCTGTTGCCACACCAACTGTTGGTTCCTGTAATTTGTCTTCATTTTTTATACGAGGCGCTCCAAGAAATTCTTCCACTTTTTTATTTGTAATTATTATTGAATTTTTACTTTCTACCAGCTCAAGAGCAGCTTTTCTTACTATTGTTCTTACTTTCCTTTCCAGCTCTCTAACTCCAGCCTCCAGAGTGTAATCTGATATAACCTTTTTTATAGCCTCTTTTCTGAATCTTATTTTACTTTTTGCATTTCCCAATTCAGATAAAACTTTTGGAATTATATAATCTTTGGCTATATAAAACTTCTCTACATTTGTATAACTCGGTATTTCAATAATTTCCATTCTATCCTTTAAGGCAATTGGTATGTTATACAATGTATTTGCCGTTGTCACAAATAACACATCTGACAAATCGAAAGGAAGTTCGAGGTACAAATCTACAAAATCTTTGTTTTGCTCTGGATCCAGAACTTCCAGAAGAGCTGAAGCCGGATCTCCCTGAAAACTGATTCCCATTTTATCCACTTCATCAAGTAAAATTACAGGATTTTTTACCCCGGCCTTTCGAATTAATTGAATAATTCTTCCAGGAAGAGCTCCTACATAAGTTCTTCTATGTCCTCTTATTTCTGCTTCGTCACGCAATCCTCCAAGCGACATTCTCAGAAATTTTCTTCCCAATGCATTTGCTATAGAACGTCCAAGTGATGTTTTTCCTACTCCGGGAGGCCCTACAAAACAAAGGATAGGAGCCTTTTGCGAAGTCGAAAGCTTCCTAACTGCCAAAAATTCAAGAATTCTCTCTTTGGCTTCATCTAAGCCATAATGTTCTTTGTTCAAGACTTTACGAGCATTTTTTATATCAAGATTGTCTTCTGTTTCATCATTCCACGGTAAATTAAGTATCCAATCTAAATAGTTTCTTATAACATTGGCTTCTGGTGAATAAGGTGACATTTTTTCAAATCGATTAAGTTCAAATACTGCTTTTTCCTTAACATAATCTGGATAATCGCCCTTTTCAATTTTCTCTCGAAGTTCCTTAATCTCCGCGTCTTCTTCGCCACCAAGTTCTTCTCTAATCACTCGTAATTTCTCTCTTAAAAAATATTCTTTTTGAGATTTTTCTATTCTTTGTTTTACCTTTTGATCCAGCTGATGCTCAATTTCAAGTAATTCTGTTTCTTTTGAAATGAGGGCTAATATTTTTTCCAACCTCTCAGCTGGATGCAGCGTTTCCAACAATTCTTGCTTTTCCTCAAGTGTTCCAGGACATATGGAAGCCGCTAAATCTGCAAAGACATCTGGATCTTCCATATCTTCAAGAAACATAAGAGCTTCTGTGGGGATTTTACGAGAGAATTGCACATATTTTTGCATTTCATCTCGAACCACTCTCATTAATGCTATTAACCTTTTTGTTCTTTGATAACGCTTCTTTAAGATTTCCAGTTCAAATTTAAAAAAGCGTTTTTCAAGACTTTTTTTTCTTTTTGCTCTAACCAATCCTTCAACTAACACTTTAAATGTGCCATCTGGAAGTTTACCTATCTGCATTATTCTAACAACAGTTCCTATTTTGTAAAGATCCTTTTCTTTTGGATTTTCAATTACTGGATCTTTCTGACTTACAACAAATAGTAGTTGATTATAGTTTTCCATAGCTTCTTCCAGAGCATAAAGTGACTTTTCACGACCAACATAAAACGGCATCACCGTGTTTGGATATACAACCACGTTACTCCTCATCGCTATAGCAGGCAGTTTATCAGGAATCTCTATTTCTTCTTCATTAAACTTTGCCACCTGTTTTTCCAGTTTCTCGAATTTAGATTTTGATTTTTTTGGCATTTCTCCACCTCCTGAGAAAACTCAAAATTCTCTCACTTTCACCTACAACCTTTATTGAAACGTTTCGTAAATGATCACTCGAATGTTCTAAATAAATCTCTATCCTGTCACCCTGAAAAAATTCTGGAAAAAGATCTGCCCATTCAACTATAAGAATAGAATCATTATCTTCTATCTGATCTTCTAAAAGATAAAAAAGATCTTCTACATTCGTCAAACGGTAAACATCTACATGATAAATAGACTTTGATAAAGTTTCATAGACATTTACAAGGGTAAAAGTGGGACTACTGACAATTTCCGGGTCTACCCCAAAACCCTTACAAAAAGCCTTTACAAAGGTTGTCTTCCCGGCGCCTATTTCGCCTATCAAAAGTATAAGATTATGTTCATCAACATTTTTAGCAAACTCAAAAGCAAAAGTTTCCATAGCCTTTTTGGTCATTTCTCCCAGATCAAATATGATTTCTTTCATTTGGACTTTCACCTTCTAAACAAAACATTAAATATCACTGTTAAAATTATGCTTATAATTATCATACTCGTTACAGGGATAAAAATCGTTATGTTCTTTCTTTTTATCACAATATCCCCTGGTAAATGAAATAAATTAACTTTCTCCATTAGATAGAAAAGTATCCCTATTATCAGTATCGTTATCCCTGTTACTATCAGTAACTTTCCTATTCCCATTTTGCTCACCTCTGAAATAGGAAAATGGTAAAGAGATAGTTTCACCTTCACTGGTATATATAGTAACTCTTGAAAGAAAAACATTCACAGTTATAACTTTACTTTGTTTGCCTTCATACAAAATTGTTGAACCTTCGTCTGGAATATTTTTCAATGCTTTTATATAAAAATCATGCTCATACATCAAACAGCACAGAAGCCTCCCACAGGGGCCTGTGATTTTTGCCGTATTAATCATCATTTGCTGCCTTTTTGCATGTTTTAAAGTTACGCTATCAAACTTTCTGAGCCAATATGAACAACATGACTTTAATCCGCATAATCCCAGGCCTTTAACGTGTTTCATTTCATCTCTCACACCAACCTGTCTAAGTTCTATCCTCATTTTAAATTCTTTTGCAATATCTTTGACAAGCGCTCTGAAATCCACTCTATTTTTCGAACTGAAATATATAACAAGTCTTGAACGATCTACCATCATCTTTGCATATAAAATCTTCATAGGAAGTTCATGCTTTTTTACAAGCTCCTTTGTAATTTTAACTGCTCTTTCAGCGTCTTCTTCATTCTTTTTTATCTCTTTAAGATCCGTTTCAGTAGCCTTTTTTATTATTGGCTTTAAATCATAACCAATTTCATCTATACTCATTTCACGTCTCCCTACACGAATTTTTCCATAATCCATGCCAAATTCACTCATAACAATTACTATGTCACCAATTTCTATGTTTTCTCCATTGTCTGTGTAATATATTATTGGCCCAAGCGGTGCCAATTCAACGCCATAAACCGTCGCTGTTAAATTCATAAACCAACCTCCTTGATAAGTCTTAAAAATATTATAACACACTGAAAATTACAAGAATAGAAAATAAAATTACGTTAATTTGGCGAGGTTAGCCTTCACCCATGTCATTCCGAGGAGCGTAGCGACGAAGAATCCATCGCCCCTGTCATTCCGAACCCGAAGGGTGAGGAATCTTATTATTAGCAAGGTTGGCAAGTGTTAGCGAGAGTTGGTGGAATAAGATCCTCCGCCTACCCGCTCCTCAGGATGACAAAAGAGGAGAATGTCATACCTGGAAGCGAGAAAGGCGAGGAATTTCCCCTTCGTGTCATTCCGAGGAACGTAGTGACAAGGAATCTTATTATTAGCGATGGTTAGCGAGATTGACAAGTGTTGGTAAAATAAGATCCTCCGCCTACCCGCTCCTCAGGATGACAAAAAATGGCAAGATTGGCAGGGGTAAGGTATTTTTGGTTGCAAATTTTTTATAAAAAATCTGGTGGCGAGGGACGGAATCGAACCGTCGACACGTGGATTTTCAGTCCACTGCTCTACCAACTGAGCTACCTCGCCACCATTAGGTTTGTTTTTAATTTATTAACTTAAACAACTTATGGTGGGCGCGGCAGGACTTGAACCTACGACCTCCTGCTTGTAAGGCAGGCGCTCTCCCTCTGAGCTACGCGCCCTTCTTTCTGGCGCCCCCAACGGGATTCGAACCCGTGCCTCTGGCTTGAAAGGCCAGTGTCCTAGACCGCTAGACGATGGGGGCTTTAAAATTCTTAATTTCAAATCGCGTTAGTGAAAAACCAATAACTATATTATCAGAAAAACTTTTTTTGTCAAGTCGTTTTCTGTTAAGTTTAACTGACAGACAGAACAAACTGAAGTTAACAATATTAACGGCTTATATTATTAATTCGAAATTTTTTTATGTTTTTTCTCACTAAAAACATTAGATTATCTCGATAATTATGGTAAAATATTGTTTGTAAATACTTTGTGAGGTGGTTATGTGGGTAAAGGTTCGGATATAATTGTTGCGGTAATGATAGCCGCGATAGTTTTGTTAATGATCCTTCCAATTCCAGGATTTTTACTGGATTTTTTTCAACTTTTAAATCTTTCTTTGTCGCTGGTTATTTTGTTTTCCACAATGTATATTAGAAAGGCATTAGAACTTGCATCTTTTCCTACTATTTTACTTGTAATCACATTATTCAGATTGGGATTAAACGTAGCCTCTACAAGGTTAATACTTTTGCAAGGGCCGGGTTTTCAGGGAAAGGTAATAAGGGCTTTTGGAGACTTTGTTGTAGGTGGAAATTATGTCGTAGGTTTAGTTGTATTTTTAATTCTTGTAATAATACAATTTATAGTGATAACACGAGGTTCGGAAAGAATAGCAGAAGTCGCCGCGAGGTTTACACTCGATGCTATGCCTGGAAAACAAATGAGTGTAGATGCCGATTTAAATGCTGGTCTCATAACAGAAGATGAGGCTAGAAAAAGGAGAGAAGAAATAAGAAGAGAAGCTGATTTTTACGGGGCAATGGACGGTGCATCAAAATTTGTTCGTGGTGATGCCATTGCGAGTATAATAATAGTACTTGTAAATATCATTGGTGGTCTTATAATAGGGGTAATCACTCACAAAATGTCTGTTGTAGAAGCAGCACAAACTTTCACTCTCTTTACAGTTGGAGACGGATTGGTTACCCAGATACCCGCTCTGATGGTGTCCACAGCAACAGGTATATTGGTTTCACGGGCAGCATCAGAAGATAATCTTGGAAATGAGCTTGTAAAGGAACTATCAGCAGAAAAAAAGGTTATTATATTAACCGGGGGTATATTAGCGTTTCTTGGTATATTTACACCTATACCATTCACCGCTGTGTTGTTGGGTGGATTGTTCATATTAATGGGTATTTTGATAAAACAAAAAGAAGAATTAGTCCCAGCAGAAGGAATAGCTCCAACTGGAGAGATGCCAGGGCCACAGGCGCCAAGTGGACCTATTTTATCCACTCCGCAAGAAATATCGGAAGTTATTCAGACTGACACAGTTGAGGTAGAAATAGGATACGGATTAATCCCACTTGCAGATACCAGTCAGGGAGGAGATCTTTTAGAAAGAGTGACAATGGTTAGAAAGCAAATAGCCTATGAATTAGGACTTGTAGTAACGCCTATACGGGTTAGAGACAGTGTGTTACTTAAAGCCAATGAATATTCTATATATGTTCGCGGAGCTGAAGTTGCAAAATATGAATTAATGCCTAACAGATTGCTTGCTATAAATCCTGGAGCAGTTTCAGAAAAAATCGCAGGAATTGAAGTTAAAGAACCTGCTTTTGGACTCCAGGCATTCTGGATTGACGAAAGTAAAAAGGAAGAAGCTACAAAACTTGGATACACAGTAGTTGATCCTCCTACAGTCTTTGCAACTCATTTAACAGAAGTATTAAAAAAACATGCTTCTGAACTCCTTGGAAGCAAGGAATTTGAATTGCTTGTAGAAGGATTAAGAACAAAATTTGAAAAATTAATTGATGACCTTTTCAACGTTCTAAAACCAACGGAAGTAAAAAAGGTTTTACAAAAACTTCTAAAAGAAGGGGTTTCCATAAGAAATTTGCCACTAATTTTCGAAACATTGCTGGAAAGTGGCGAAAAAACGAGAAATTTAGATTATTTAACAGAAGCTACCAGAAAAGCATTAAGGCGTCAAATTACTGCTCCTCTTGTTTCACCTGATGGAACTTTACATGCTGTTTCAATTGACAGTAATTTTGAAAAAAATCTCATGGAATCTTTAAAAGAGTCTGATGAAGGAAGATATCTTGACATAAACCCAGAAATAATGAGAGAACTTATTGAAAGCATTTCTAATTCTTTAGAAAATTTAATGAAAAAAGGATATAGTCCTGTCCTTGTATGTTCGGGTCCTCTACGCTCTTCTATAGCAGATATGGTATTAAAATTCATTCCGGGGGTGATTATTATTTCATACGAGGAAATTCCAGAAAATGTGACTCTTAGAATAGAAGGTGTGGTGAGATTATGATAGTAAAAAAATACACAGTTAAAGATATAAAAGAGGCTCTTGAAAAAATCCGAATAGAACTTGGAAAAGATGCAGTTATCTTGAGCACCAGAAAAATCAAAAAAGGTGGATTTTTAGGAATAGGCGCAAAAACATATTTAGAAGTTACAGCAGCAATTGAAGAGACAGAAATGAAACGAAATGTCGAACAGGAGAAAAATCAGATATACAAACTTCAAGAATTGTTGGTGAAAAATAAACAACCACAATCTTCTGAAGATTTACAAGAGCTGAAAAAAATGATGTATGAACTAAAGTCTATGATTTCGGTGCAAAGAAATGAAAATGAACCAGAATGGGCAAAATTATTCAGAAAAGCTTTAAATTTCCATGATGTAAACACAGAAATAATAGATAAAATAATTGAGTATGTAAGGATAAAATATGGGCAATTAGACTTCGATGATGAAAATAGTAGATTCGTTCTTTCTGAGGTATTCCTCCCTTTTATTCAAACGGAGCTCCCGGAAATGACTGGAAGAATAATGTTTATCGGTCCTACCGGTGTAGGAAAAACGACAACCCTTGCAAAACTCGCAGCAAAATATTCTTTAAATGAACATAAAAAAGTAGGAATATTAACCCTTGACACGTATAGAATCGCAGCAACCGAACAGCTTAAAACTTATGCTACACTTATGGATATCCCTATGCGTATAGCTTATACCCCAAAAGAAGCAAAACTCGAACTTGAAGCAATGTCGGATTTTGACCTGATTTTAATTGATACTGCGGGACGAAGTCAAAAAAATGAATTGCAAATGAATGAAATTAAAGCTATGGTCGAAATAATAAATCCTGATTATCGGTTCCTTGTGGTTGGAATGCAGTATAGAAGCACAGACATGGAAGCCATAACTAAAAAGTTCAGTGTAATTTCACCCACTCACGTTATACTTTCAAAAATGGATGAAACTTCCTCCTATGGACATTTCCTGAACGTATCGCATTTTACTCACATACCAATCGCTTTTATAACTAACGGACAAAGGGTTCCAGATGACATACTTGAAGCAAACAGAAAAGAATTATCAATTATAATCGCCAGAGAGGTGCTTAAACATGCAAAATCAGGCTAAAAATCTTGTGAATTTTGGAGAAGTAATATTAATTGGAAGCGGAAAGGGCGGGGTTGGAAAAACCTTAATTTCGGTTAATTTATCAGTTGTTTTAAACAAAATGGGTTACAGGGTATTAATCTTTGACCTTGATGTTGGTTTTACTAACTCTGATGTATTGCTTAATCTTCATCCTGAACATACCATGAATGATCTAATTAAAGGTTCATGCAATACTTTCGATGTCATTACCCCAACAGGTTATGGGCCAGATCTCGTAAGTATGGGAAGTAACATTGAAAGCATTATAAATTTTAATGAAAATAGTGTAAAGGAATTTTACACACATTTTATAAACATTGCCAAAAACTATGATTACATAATTATCGATTTACCACCTGGATATTCTGAAGTTTATGCCCCATTTTTTACAATAGCCTCCCACACACTTGTTATGACTACTATTCATCCAACATCTCTTGTAAATTCGTATACTTTCGTGAAAGTCCTGATAATGAAAGGAATTTTGTCAAACAATATTCACCTTGTAGGGAACATGATAGAAAATGTTCAGGATTCAACAAGAACATTGGAGCAATTTTCCAGAGTTCTTGAAAAGTTCACTGGAGAAAAGCTTGGCTCACTAACAATTATAAAAAAACACCATAACGTTGAAAAGAGTATTTATTTAAGAGAACCATTTGTTATAAAATTTGAAAACATTCAACCAAGTTATGCTGTGCATAGAATAGCTTCCATATTGACAAAAACACCTATTCAAAAAGAAAAAACAAAGAATATTCTTGAAAGGATTCTAAGTTTTGCTGTTAGAAGGTGAGTATATGAGAGTCAGTGAATATCTCAACAAAAACATAAGTGGAATGTATGTAATGGCAAGAGATTTGCAGGATAATAAATTTCCTATAAGATTTATAAGATTAGAAAAAGAAGGATTTATTGAAATAGAAAGTGAAAAAGAGCTTCTTATAGGATCAACTATAAAAATCGAAATTCCTATAAACGGGATTGTGGCGGCATTTGTTGGCCAGGTTACAGAAACAACCGATAAGCGCTATAAATTAACGTTGAATCAAAAAGCGGGATTAATCCAGAGAAGAACAAAACCAAGATACGCATGTTTTGTAGATATAAGTCTTGAAAATGAAAAAGGAGTATTAATTGATATCTCAGAAAATGGCGGACAAATAATAACCACGTTGAATCCCAAAATAAACGAGGAGTATAAACTTGCAATAAATAATGAAATCGTTCAAATAAAAATAGTCTGGAGTATGAATGAAGAAGAAGTTTACAGATGTGGTTTTTTTATGAGCTCTCCCCCAGAATCCTGGAAAAATCTCTTAAAAAAATTCGTAAGGTTTAACGAAAGGGTGTAATTAAATGGCTTATGTAACTCTTGTTGAAGCAAAGAAGGTACTAAAGATAGGACTTCCTGGTATTATTGATATAACCATGTCAAAAGAACTTGAGGGCTCTTACAAAACAAACGTTAGTGATATAGATCTTAATAAAAATATCCTTTTTCTTTCCATTCCAACATTTAAAGGACGTTTTATTCCCATACCAAAAGGCATTCGAATGTCTATAAGAATTTTTGACAAAAGCTCTCTATACACGTTTGATACTGTCTCACTTGGTGTAATAAAACGTGATAACCTCTATATGATCCCTGTTCCGATTCCAGAAAAGCTTCGAAAAACTGAAAGGCGTCGTTTTGCAAGAATTCCACTATATATTTACGGATCATTTAAGCTATCGCCAGAAAAAGATGCAGAAAAAATCAGTTTCATGACAAAAGATTTTAGCGCAGGTGGAATGAAAATTACCACAAATTATGTCCTTCATATAAATGATATAATATATGTAAATCT
Organism: Thermosipho ferrireducens; assembly: GCF_017358165.1. NCBI lineage: Bacteria > Thermotogati > Thermotogota > Thermotogae > Thermotogales > Fervidobacteriaceae > Thermosipho > Thermosipho ferrireducens. Next base: position 1,835,967 of record NZ_CP071446.1, read on the forward strand.
TAAATTAGATGACGAACTGGAACTTGTTGATTGGAAATCTAAAGTTGTAAGAGTAGATCCCAAAGAGGAGGAAGGATTTTCGTACGGGGTACAGTTTCTTGACCTTCCAATGTACCTGGAAAGCAAACTTGTAAGGTTCGTATTTCAAAAAGAAGTAAAAATGAGAAAAGCTAAATAGAAATGGAGGTAAAAAAATGCTGGAAAAATTGACTGATGCTCAACTGGATGTGATAAAAGAAATTGGTAATATTGGAACAGGAAACGCGGCAACTGCTCTCTCTACCATGCTCAATAAAAAAGTGGAAATATCTGTGCCAGATGCAAAAGTGATTCCTATATCCAAAGTACCTTTTATATTTGAAAAACCTGAAGAAATCGTCTGTGCCATAAAAATGAAACTTCAAGAAGATGTTACTGGAGAAATATTACTCATATTAAGCGCAGATACCGTGCGAGAAATCGCTGCCACTTTCATGGGCGCAGGACCTGAAGATATCACTCAACTTGATGAAATGAGCCTTTCCATGATGAAAGAAGTTGGAAATATTATGTGCGGTTCATATGTGACTTCACTTGCAGGTTTTACCGGGTTTTACATCAATCCAGAACCACCTGAAATAAGTGTTGACATGATAAGCGCTGTAATAGCTGAAGTTTCACTTTCCATATCCCCAGATGAAGATTATATTTTACTTGTTGAAACTTCTATATTTATTGAGGGAAGTGAAAGGAGCCTTAAAGGATATTTACTTTTACTTCCCGATAAAAAATCCCTCAGAAAAATCCTGGAAAAATTAGGGATGTGAAATTTGTGACTCAGAAAAGAAAATTAGTTATAGGTATAGGTGAGTATGCTATTGCTTCAAATCCCACGATATTGGTTACACTTGGACTCGGATCGTGTGTTGGAGTATGCGTGCGAGATCCTGTTGCCAAAATAGGGGCAATGGTTCATGTGATGTTACCTGAAAGTGATGGAAAACAGGTTAAAAACCCTGGAAAATATGCAGACACAGGTATCAAAGCTGTTGTGGAAGGTTTACTGGAAAAAGGTGCATCTAAAACACATCTTGAAGCAAAAATTGCAGGTGGAGCTGCAATGTTTGCAAATTCCAGCATAGATGTTGGAAAAAGAAATATAGAAGCCGTAAAAAAATACCTGAAAATTTACGGGGTAAAGCTGGTAGCTGAGGATACAGGAGGAAATAAAGCAAGAAGTATTGAATATGATATAGAAACAGGAAAGTTAATGGTCAGGAAAGTCAAAACAGGGGAAAGTGTGGAGGTAAAAGAAATTTGATCAACAAAGAATCTGTGGTAAAAGAGTTTTTACCATATGTAAAAAAAATCGCTTTAGATTTAAAAAAGAACTTGCCTCACAACGTTGAAGTGGATGATTTAGTGCAAGAAGGACTTCTTGCATTACTACAGGCAGTAGAAAAATACGATCCGCGAAAAGGAGCAAAACTTCGTTCTTATATACTTACAAGAGTCAGAGGGGCAATGTATGATTATTTAAGAAGTATTGACTGGATGCCAAAAAATTTACGTCATAATATTAAACTCGTAGAAGAAGCGATACTCAGCCTCGAAAAAAAAGGAAAGGAAATATCATTTGAAAAATTAGCAGAAGAAACTGGGTTGACAAAGGAAAACGTTGTTAGAGCTTATAACGAAATGGTCAGAAAGCAATTTCTAAGACTCGATGAATATATTACAGAAGATTTAACCACAGTCGATACTATAGCCTCAGATGATAATCCGGAAGAAAATGCGTTTAAGGAGTTATTGAAAGAAAAGCTGAAAGAGGCGATAAAAAAATTAGACAAAAAAGAGCAAATGGTTTTAAGTTTACGATTTGAATATGAACTTTCACTCAAAGAAATAGGAAAAATTCTGGAAGTAACAGAGTCAAGAATATCACAAATAATTAGTTCTGCTATAGCAAAATTAAAAAAATTCTTAGGGGGAAGTTAGTATGGAACCTATAGATCTTCACCCCATCTATTTGAGATCAAGTGTGGAAAGATCTCAACAAATAAGCCAATTACAAAACTATAGTAATATTGCGGCAGAAATATCTGCGCAGCAAATTAATGAAAGAATTAAACGAGAGCAAGCATCTCCAACAATCATTCAAAAAACAGAGCAAAATATAACAAGAAGTGCTACAGATGGAAAAAGCAAAGGTGAATACTTTCAGTATTCACAAAGTGGTAAAAAGAAAAAAAATAAAAATATTATTAATCAGGAGTCCTCTCATATTCTGGATGTGAGACTATGATTGGCTATCTTTCTGTAAAAAAGTTAGACAACAGGTATATTGGAGGGCTTCTTATAGTTAATGAACGTGGAATACCTGTAGAATTCAAATACACAGATCCAATAATTCCTACTGGCCTTCAAAAAATTATTTACGGTTCTTCACTCGAGGAGTATTTAAGTAGTGAAATAATAGGAAAAGGATTACTTTCAAAAATTGAAAATCAACCGGAATTTGTTCTTGTAGATGACCAAAGATTGATTATAGACAAAAAAACTTTTCTTTTAAACGAAGTCCCAGGTAGCAGGGTTCAGGAAACAGAGAATTTGCTGAAAATAAACAACAGATTTTTTAGAGTTTCTGGGTTAGAAAATCCAGCTTCTATAGTTGAAAAAATCAAAGAACTTACAGAAAAAATGGATGTACTTGAACCATTCGACAGACTCGAAAAGGCGTTGAATTTTGTATGCGAATCGCAAGAAACATAATAGATACATTAAAAATGGAATTAGGACTTATAAACATAAAGCAGACTAATCTGATTAAAAAGCCGGATATATTTAATATCCAGGTTGATTATTCTGTAAGCCTTTTTAAAATCTCTCTCTCCTGTCCGAAAGTACTGGATTCTTCTTTAAAAAACAGCGTCACCATCCATGAAAATTTTCAGATAACAGGTTCGAATATCCGTATAAAAAGCGGAATATTTCAAAATGAATCTTTCATCCTAAATGATAGCAGTTTAAAAATTCAAGAAAGTGATTTAAAAAGTCTTCCAAAAATAGAAGAGGAAGTAACAATTTTCTCAAAAAAGATTAATTTAAACCCAGGATTAAAGGAACGCAAAATAAAATTTCAAACCAGGATTTTGAGTAATAGTGCATTGCCCCCATTATTAATTATAGTGTTTCATCCCGAAAAATTTGTCGACAGAAGCAAGGTCATAAAAGCTACACAAAAAATTCTTAACTCAGCAGGCTCAAGAAATATAAAATTTCTGGGCTTTTATAAAAATATACCTGTAGGGTTTTCGAAAAGAATAATTTATTCCAATGGTAAACTAATAGTTTTTTTAAACAACAAAGGCTTAGATATTTTCAAAGACGTATTCGCTTTCAAAGTGAATGGAAAATTTCACGTGGAGGTTCTTTGATGATATATTCAAATGCCTTTATAAACAGAGTCAAAGAACTTCAGATTAAACGCTCAGTGATATATGAAATTTTAAAAAATATCAGTTTGTTCAACAAAAACTATGCTAAAGTTCTTCAACGAAATATGGAGGGACCAATTACTCAAAAAATATTGAAAGTAGACCCAACAATGTTTTCCTTTTATGTCCACAATCTATTGTATGGTAAAGGAAAAGTGTTAGATAGATTATTGGAATTTAATTCTATTGGAATTACAATAAACGAAGCTGCCGAAATATTATTCTGGGCAAACCCAAAAAAATATCCTTTTCCAAAGCCTGCTTATAAAAGTTTCTATAAATTTCTAAAAGAGGAACAAAAGAGACTCATTAAAGAAAATCTTTCAGACTTTTTGGAACTATACGCTTACGACACCTGCTCAAAACATGAGGATTCTTTATTAAAAAGTATCAAAGAAGAAGTTAAAAGACTTAGTATATATGAAGATCTCTCCGATGTAGAATGGCTAAGAGAACTTATCACTTATCTGGATCCTATTTCAAAAGAAGAAATTAGAAAACTAACTGTGCATCCTTACATAAAAAGGGCATTGTTTTCTAAACCAAAAGGCCCCGCTGTGCTGGACGGAAGCAATATAATATTCTGGTCATTTCCCCCAAATGAAGCAAATATAGAACTGGTTATTGAAAAACTCGGAACTATTCGGGATTTTTATTTTCCATTTTACATTGTATTCGACAAGAATATTAAATACAAATTTAATTCAAAATATTTCAGGCATCCAAACACATATTTTCATTCTCCTGCTGATGAATTGATACTATCTCTGGCAAAAGAAAAAAAAGGAGTAATTATTTCAAAAGATAAATTTAAAGAATGGAATAGCAATATCAAAAGATTAGAATTTAAAGTTTAAACCATTCAAATATCAACTCATTATGTTTGTACGGCACTGACAAAATCAGTTTCTGATACATAATTTAAAACTTCTATTTTGTTTTTAATCGTCAAAATGTTTCTATATTACTAATAAAAAGATGCATAAGATTTGCTATTATCAATAAAAAATTACGCAGCATGTCATCGAAAACATCATACCCGTGTTTTTCAAAAATATATATTTTATTATCGATAGGAACAGCATAATAGCTTCTCGGTGCATCGAGATTGTCATAATGGACATTTATATAAAAATCCTTAAAAAACTTTCGAACATCTTCAAAATATACAGGTTCCTTTTTGTCAAATACAAAACTCTCCAACGTCAGTTCCTTAAAAACTTTTTCAATTACAATGGTTTTGGGAGATTTTAAAAACATGTATTTTATTCCACCTGTGATTTTCTCTGCCACTCCAAAGGTATCAACATATTTTGATAACACACCATACATTTTTTCTCCAAATTTTTCGTAGTTCAAATTCCCTTTAAATGCATACAATTGACATAAACTATTTGCGATTTTCGCTACAATCTCGAGTGTCTTCAGGTAATTTTCTGTTATATATTCATCAACTATTATTAGAACAGAATTATCAACAGGTTCTACATTAACAAGGTATGTCCTTCCTTTATAATTTTCAATAAACCGGAAGTGTCGCTCAAGAACTATAGCTTCTCTAAATTTATTTATCAATTTTGGCAAAAATTGTTCAAATTGCTTAAATGCTGCATTCTCGAAAACAACTTCCCCTTCAAAATTAACAATACCCACTGCAAGTTTAGCTTTAGAAAAAAAGCTATCTAAATCCACTTTATTTTCTTTCGAGCCTTCGAACATATATATCTGGCTCCTCTCCTTCTTTATAAACTGAAAAAAATACGTATTTTCCATCAGTTTCAGGATAAAACACATCATACGGAATATCAGGGGTAAGGCAAGTTACACTTCCTGTACTTAAGTCTTTCATCCAGATTCTATATATTCCATCGCGGTTCGAAGTAAATACAAGGTAGGAACCATCTGGCGTAACAACCGGATCGTGTTCATTAAAAAAAGTATCTTCAACAACTGTGTTAGTTCCATCTACTAACTTATAAATCCCAAAATTTGCTCCGTGAAGTGCTGTATAATAAATCTCACCATTATGTACAAAGGGTGTAAAAGACATTTCACCATAGGTTTTTAAAGGTTTTACAAAATTACCTTTCAGTGATTTCATTAACATTTCATTTTTTGTTTTTGTATCCTGAGAATATAAAACAGTATTTTCATCATACCAGGTGGGACCGTACGCTGGCTTATTACCTGAAGAAACTAATCTTATCTTTTTATAATAGTCAGGTGAAAATGGCATAGTATAAATATTCCAGAAACCATGAAGAGACCCCTGAAAAAGTATAGTGCTACCATCTGGAGAAAGTTTTGGAAAATATTCACTACTTCCAAACACCGCTAAAATATTAATAGTAGTATCTGAAAAATTCATATAAGCTATATTTCTATTACCAGCAAGGCGATCAGTTATGAAAAAAAACAATCCTTTTTCTGGAGAATAGTCTCCATATTCATCAACCCCAGGATGATAAGTAAGTCTTAAATATTTTCCAAAATCTCCCGTTTTAAACCTGTACAATGCTATTTTTTCAAGAGGATAATAAATTATTTCTTTCAAAAAAGTAGAATATTTCTTAAACCCCCCTGGAGAATATTGTGATGTAACTTTATAATTACCATCTATGTAAGTTGCTTTATATATATTGTTGGTAGCATCATAACCTAAATAAAGTTCCACGTACACATTACTTGTTGCTTCTGTGGCACTTTGCAAAAACAATATTTGTCCATATTCTAAATACTCATCAAGCATCTTCTTTGCATCGTTAAAAACATGTTCCGTAGCTGTACTGTAATGCGTAATCACACCCACCGTATATGTTGATTCTGGTAAAATGTTTTCACTAAAAACTATAACTGACATTAATAACAACAATAAAAACATCATATATTTCATTCGTCTTCACCTCTCAAATTTTTGATTATCCTCTCCAATTCAAAAATTTCATCGATTTTCATATCATCAAGTTTTTTACAAAACAACTCGTTCATAATCTTTCCAATAATTGGTCCAGCCTTTATTCCATACTTTTTCATCACATATTCTCCAGAAACTTTTTCAAGTTTCGTTTCATAAACCTTTTTCAAATACTCGTAAAAATATTCCTGATCATCACATTCTAAGTACGCTGATATGTAACAGGCTGTTTCCGGTGAAGGCTTCCCTAATACTTTGTATATATCAGAAAACAACATTTTATCGTGAATCATTTCCTTTACAGGTATAACTATTTTTTCAGAAAACTTAGTTTCCTCAACAAACTTTTTAGGAATTCCATAACGCCTGGCTACCTCTTTCAAAGAATTCTCATCATAAAATTCTAATAATACCCTGAGAACGCAATAGAACTTATTATAATTTTTATATATATCACCAAGTTTTTGAAAAAAGTTATACATATTTACAAGCTTTTTATCCATAACACCTGTATAATACGTCTTAGGAAAAATGTGCTTCAATATATTCAATTCAGCTAATCTTCTAATAGCTTTGAGCGAGCTTTGTTCCTCCAGAATCTTTTCTATTTCCTGCCTTATCCTTGAGCCAGTAACTTTCTCTAAATAACCTCCTTCCAAAGTCTCTGTAAGAATTTCCTGTGTAGTTTCTTCTATATGAAATCCAAATCTTTGCTCAAATCGAACGGCTCTTATTATACGAGTCGGATCTTCCACAAAGCTCAACCTATGTAAAACACGTATAATTCCCTCTTTTAAATCCTTACGCGATTGGAAGAAATCAAAAAGTATTCCAAAAGCAAGCGGATTCAGCTTTATTGCCATAGCATTTATAGTAAAATCTCTGCGGTAAAGATCCTTCTTTATTGTGCTTATATCTACCATGGGAAGTTTTGCAGGTTTTTCATAATATTCTGTTCTTGCCGTAGCAATATCTATTCTAAAACCATCTTTAAAAAATAACGATGCAGTAAGAAATTTTTCATAAGGAACCATTTTAGCACCTATTTGTTTTGCTGCATATTCCGCAAATTTTAACCCATCACCTTCAACAACTATATCTACATCAAGATTCTCTATACCTAAAAGTAAATCTCTTACAAAGCCTCCAACCACATAAACAGGCATATTAACATCATCACCATATTCTCCTAATAATCGCAACAAATTCAAAAGCCTTCTTGGTAACCTTCTGATAAGAATATCCTTCACGTCTTCAAAATTCAACACGTTTTTTACGAGCTGCTTTTGAACCTGAGAAGAATCAAACGCCTTCAGAAGATCAGAACGTGTTATTACTCCTGAAAGAATGTTGTCTTTATTAAGTACCGGAATCCTGCCAATATCATGCTCAATCATCACATCTCTTATCTTCAATATAGGCTCATCTTCGTTAACGGTAACTAATTTGGTATTCATTATAGATTTTACCGGACGTTCTCCAAATCCGTGATTCAACGCTTTATCAACCGCTTTTCTTGTAACTATTCCTATTAATCTATTACCTTCTACAACTGGTAAACCCCCATGTCCGGTAATTTGCATTATTTCATGCGCTTTTCTTATAGTTTCGTATGCAAAAATCGTTCTTACCGGAGAAGACATAATATCTTTTGCTTTGAGTGAAACATTTATACATTCAGGAAGTTTCTCAAGAACTTTATAAATTACTTCTTCAACAGAAACGTTTGTTAATGTTGCTGAAGCAGCCTTATTATGACCGTTGCCACCAAAAAAATTCATCAATTTCTTTAAGTCAACGTCTGGACTCTTGGTACGTCCAACTACAAAAACTTTTTTCCCCATTCGCGTAACAACTATCAAAGTTTCGTATTCCCCAAAAGCCCATATTTTACTCGTTATTATATTAAGACCACCTATAAACTTTTCTATCTCAGTGCTTGCCACAGCCACGTCATATCCCTTAATTGTATGAACTTTGATATTATTTATCAACGTTTCAAATAACACTTTTTGCTCGGTATTTAAATCAAGCTTTACAAACTGCGCTATTTCTTCCAAACGCGCACCATTCTCAAGTAAAAACTGAGCTGCCATTAGATCCCGCGGAGTAGTCGTTGAATATAAAAAATTTCCTGTATCTTCATAAATTGCAGTTGCAAATAACGTAGCCTCTTCTGAAGTTAATCTAATTCCTGAATCTTTCAACATCAAAACAAGTAAAGTTGTTACTGCCCCAACATTTTCATGAATTATATCCGAAAACATATCACTTTTTTTTATATCAGGGTGATGATCAATAACCTTAATACTTGCATCAGCTGCAAAATCAGCTATCTTTTTTCCTACCCGATCAAGCGAAGCGTTATCCACTATAACAAGTTCTGTTATATTATTTTTTATTTCATTATCTCTTATGTATTCAAACTCATACAAATGCAAAAATTCTTCCAGATTTTGTTGAAACCTTCCAGAGACAACCACAACATATTCCGGGTGAAGTTTCCTGTAAGCTACTGCCGCTGCAAATCCATCAAAATCTGGTGAAACATGTGTTGTGACAACTTTCAACTTATCACTTCCCGTTTTTTTAGCTTATTTATTGTACCAGTTGTTATTTCAATATCACCATTAAAAGATAACAATGCGTAAAATAACTCGGCTTTCCTTTGAAAAATTCGCCCCTTAATTCTTTCCACTACAGGTCTCCATGAACCACAGTTTACATAAAATTTTGTATCTTCTTTTGTATTAATAATCTTAAAATTATTATGATGTATATGGCCCATTATAACACCATTGACCTTCTCTATTCTGGTAGAATCTTCGTACCCAACAAGATATTTGTTTGGATCCAATTTTCCCAGCAAAATCTTTTTTGCCTTTTTGAATAAATAATCAGTTTTCTTAAATTTTCTGACATTCATAACAGATCTTACAAGTAACTCTCCCAATTTTATTCCACCAATTTTATTTAAAAACAAATACGAAAAGTTACTCCAGAATGGATAATTTTTTCGCATCCATTTTTTAGCCTCAACTGTTCTCATCATCTCTATAAAAAGAAGAAACCCACATTTCCAATAAATCAATTCCTAAATTATACGTTTCCATAACAACTTCAAACCAGTAAAAAAGGTCAAGTGTTGGCCTTACATTATCATAATCCTTTATTATTTCCTTTGGAACAAAATTTCTCACTTTGTTATCAAAATGATTCATCATATAACGAACAATGAAATCTCCTAATGGTGGGATTAATTCTCCTGTTTTCCGATCAATTGTAAAGCGATTGATGGGATCAAATTGATTTCCATGAACTACCAGTATCTTTGAAGAGGCGTCATAAAAGTATGGCTTTATTTCCAAATTTGGTATCATTTCACAAAGTTTTTCGCACAACTTTTCATTTTTAAGGAAATAGTAATCATGATTACCAACAATATAATTTATTTTGTGGCTCTTTCCAAATCTTCTAAGCGCTTTAAAAACCTTAGGATGTTTTTTTTCTATATCTATAAGGACTTCTTTTTCAATGTTATTAACCAAATCTTTAAAAGGGATAAGACCATTGTCCAGCACCATTCGAGTCTCAAGAATTTCCAAACCATCGCCCACTATACAAAGTTCTATATCACTCAATTCAGAAAAATCATTTATAATTTTTTCAAACAAATCATCGTATTCAAAATCATCCTTAGCACTCCCATCACCTATATGCATATCGCTGATGAACAATATCTTTTTCATAAAAGTCCACCTTCTTGTCCATTTTATAGCTTGAAAAGTCTATCGGGTTTTACAAAATACAGATCTACACCTTCTTCTTTTAATCTGTTTCTATAAGGTTCAAGAAGTTTCTCTATACTTCTTCCATACCTGCTGGATATATGATATAAAATTAAGGTTTTTATATTTGAACCTTCTATCAATGAAACTATATCCTCTATAGAAGCGTGATTTTTATATTTGCGATCCCTTTTATCAAGAAAAGTACATTCATGAAAAACTATCTCAGAATCTTTTACCTCTTCACGGCTAAGCAAAAAAGTATCTCCTGATATTGTAAACACCTTCTTTTCATAACTTCTTGTAATATATTCACTTCCATATTTTTTTGCAAGAACTGCTATTTCTTCTTGAGAGAGATTTCTGAACTCTTCTTTCAACTTTCTTCGAACCTCTATTATGTGATAACCAAAACTTATTTCGCTTTGAGTATGGGTAACAAAAAAGGGCCGAATATACTTTTCTATTCTTTTTTTTCCGCGCAAAATTATCTTATCATCTGGAGTTATGGGAAAAAAATTCAGCTTAAAACGCAAATCGGAATTTACTCTTTTGATAAATTTTATATAATCTTCTATCCCTTTATTATTTTTTGGGTAATAAACATTCAATTCCTTTGCTCTATCTCCCATTGCGTTGTTCCGTGTATTTATAAGTGCCCATAATCCCGAAATATGATCTACGTGTCCGTGGGTTAAAAAAATATTTTTTATTGCGTAAACTTTGTTATTTAACATCGTAGCTACACATTCTCCTGAATCAAAAAGTGTTCTATCCGGGGAATAATAAACCCAGGTTGTATAAAGAGCCTTAGAGTATGATAATATGTTCAACTTTTTCCCTCCTGCAAAATTTCTACTTTAATTTTTCCAGAAACTCCACCTGGTAGCTTAACATCAATATCATAAAGCCCTAACATTTTTATTGGTTTGTCCAATATAATCCACTTTTTATCAATAGCTTTATCAAGAACATCCGAAATAGTTCTTGCAATATCCGAACTTGTAAGCGCTCCAAACAGTTTTCCAGAATCCCCTGCCTTAACTTTTATTTTGTATAAATGTTTTTTCATTTCACTTAAAAGTGCCTCATTTTCCTGGCGTATTCTCCTTTCTTTTTCAAGCTGAGCAGCCTTTTGTTTTTCAAGACGTTTTAAAACATCTGGTGTAGCTTCTACAGCTAGACCTTTTGGAATAAGAAAGTTTCTCGCATACCCATCTGATACTTTCTTCACTTCTCCTTTTTTTCCCATTTTTGGAACATCTTTTAAAAAAACCACTTTCATTTAAAGCACCTCCTATTCAACTAATATATATCTGTCTTTTCCCGAGTAATCTTTTAAAACAGTTATATTTTGTTTTCTAAAATATTCCCCCTGATCATCTCCTATTTCCATTAATACTATTTTACCAGAAGTATCATACAACTTAAAGAATTCCTTGTAAAAGTAAAGGCCATCTTCCCCCCCAAAAAGAGCTTCTGGAGGCTCAAAAGTAACATCCTCAGGTAATATAGCTCCCTGCCTCACATAAGGAGGATTCGATATAATCAGCTCTATATTTTTATATTCACTGCGAAATGGCTCCAGAAATCTCCCCTTTCGTAAATCAATCCTGCTTTCTACACCAAAATTTGAAGCATTCAAACGAGTCACTTTTATAGCTTTCTCTGAAACATCTGTTCCTAAAGCACGAACGTTTGTCTCACATAAAATGCTAACAGAGACTGCCCCACTTCCAACGCCAATTTCAGCTATCGTACCGATTTTTCTTCTCTTTATAATATCTATTGCAAGTTCTACAAGTCCTTCTGTTTCAAACCGGGGAATAAAAACACCTTCTTCCACATAAAATTCCCCTTTAAAAAAATGTTTTTTCTTTATAATATAATGTAAAGGATAACCAGAAAGTCTTTTTTTTACAAATAAAAAAAACTTTTCATTACATTCTTCCTCTAAATGGGATAAAAGGTATTCTTTTGAATTTCCTGACAAATATGAAAGAAGAATAAGGGCTTCCGTTTCTGGAAGCCCCATTCTTTTCGATATTTTAATAGCTTCTCCAATTTTCATATACCAAGTTGCCCCCTCACCTCAGGATCCACCATATCTGGAGTCCACGGTGGATCAAATGTTAGTTCTATTTTCACATCTTTAACTTCTTCTAACTCTCTTACTTTCGTTTCTGCATCCTGTAAAATCATCCCGGCCAGAGGACACATAGGAGTTGTCATTGTCATAAGAACGTATACGTTATTATTGTCATCCACCTCAACCTTATACACCAATCCAAGGGAAACTATATCCAGTCCTATCTCAAAATCAATAACCTGCTTTAGTTTATTCCACACTTGTTCTTTCAAACTCTCAGCCATTTTTAATGCGCCTCCTTATTATCCAGCTGGATCACTAATTTTGCAATACTATCTGCTATCTCATTTGCTTTCGTTTCATCTTTACCTTCAACCATCACCCTGACAACAGGTTCTGTACCAGAAGGTCTGACAATTACTCTATAATCACTGCCCTCATATTTCTTAATTTCCTCAAATATTTCCTGTCTTCTTGCAACTTCTTTATTATTAACCTTTACGTTTAACATTACTTGCGGATAATCTGGTATTTCATCTGCAAGTTCTTCAAGGGTTCTCTCAGATTTAGAAACTATCCTCAATATTTCAAGAGTTGTTATAAGACCATCACCTGTAGTAGAACGATCCAGGAATATAATATGCCCACTTCTTTCCCCGCCAAGCATAATTTCATTGCTCAACATTTCCTGCAAAACGTATCTATCTCCAACCTTTGTACGAATAGTTTTTATTCCCAACTTTTTTAAATACTTTTCCACTCCTATATTTGAAAGTATAGTAAGAACCACTGCGTGATTTTTCAACCTTTTTTCATGATACATGGATTTTGCTGCTATTCCTATTATTTTATCCCCATGGACTTCTTTGCCAGATTCATCTAAAATAATGCATCTATCGCCGTCTCCATCATACAAAATCCCTATCCATCCATCTCTCATCTTTTTTCTTGCATATTCAGGATGAGTAGATCCACAACTGTCATTTATATTAAAACCATCTGGTTTGTTGTTAATTATCTCAACCTTTGCTCCAAAACTTTCCAGTATTTCAGGATTAATTTCGAAAGTTGCACCATTAGCTACGTCGACGAGCAGCTTAAAACCAGATAAATCCAGATCATTATACATTTTTCTTACATAATCATAATACTCATCCACCGCAAGTTTGTAATCAATAACTCTACCTATCTTTCTATAATCAACTAACAGGGTTTTCTCCATTTCTTCCTCTATACGCTTCTCAACATCGTCAGGCAACTTAAATCCTCTCAAAATAACTTTCAAACCATTATACTCTGGAGGATTATGAGAAGCGGAAATCATGATACCACATGAATCTTCCAGTTTCGTAATCATAGCCAGAGCAGGTGTCGGCATTATACCACACCTGTAAACATCAACTCCCGCAGATGTTAACCCTGAAATAAGGGCTGCTTCAAGTAAATCACCTGAATTTCTTGTGTCTTTTCCTATAAAAACTCTCCTATCAACTATCTTTCCCAACGCATTGCCTAAACGAAATGCTATTTCAGGAGTAAGTGATTCATTCACTATTCCTCTGATTCCATCAGTTCCAAACAGCGCCACTTCAATGCCTCCTTCGCCTTATAAAACATTATATTTGCTCAACACAAGCTCCCTTATCGTCATTAGTTTCTGAAAGCCTAACTCTACTCTTGGACCAGAAATATCGTATATTATTTTTACCTGAAATCTTTATCATTTCCATCAAAAATTAATTTCTACAGTCACCTTATAGCCATGAGTGTACAATTCAAAATTTATCGGTAACTCTAACGACGTTGTTAATTCATTAAAAGCATAATGAGCATCGAAACGCATCTTTAAAGAACCAAACTTTGCTACAACATATCCTGAAACTTGTTGAGACATCTCTCCATTAGACAACACATATTCAGGTGTCCAGAAAACCCCAAAGGAAAAATTTTGAAAGGCTAATTTCGCACCAGCTTTAATCTGAACATATTGCTGTCTGATAAGAACAGCCTCTCCGTACAAATTAAAAGTATCAACTCCTGCAGAAATACTAACTCCCGCATTTGTAGTGAAAAAATCCTTTGGTGTCTGCGAGTAAAGGAAAAAGTCATCAACAAAAACTCCTACATTCAGATATCTACCTACATGACTAATTACTCCGATACTGAAACTCACAGAGTAAGTTGAAGTTGAGTCTGTAACAAAATTGTTTATTTTTGTATTAATCCCCCAATCAATACTTTCTCCCTGTCCGGAGATTTGATAACCAAGCACATTTAAACGAAGACTTGTTTCACTCGCTGTTGATAAATATAGTTTTCCAGACATACCATTTTCATTATCTAAATAATATAAATCAAACGCCATTAACCAATCTTTCCCAAAGTAGTTCAGGAACCCTATCCCAAATGCTTTGCCACTTACATAAAAATCAGCAGGATTTCCTACAGGTACCACTGAAAAAGATATTCCAGATATAACCACCAACACAGCCAATAAAAACTTTTTAATCATAGTAAGTTAAAACCTCCTTTCGGAGTTCAGAAAATGTGTTGTTCTCTATCGCGTCTCTTATTTTAGCACTCAGTTCCATCATAAAATGAAGATTGTGAATCGTTAAAAGTATCTGCCCAAGAATTTCTTTTCTATCAAAAAGATGCCTGATATAAGACCTTGTAAAACTACTACATGTATAACATTGACAATTGTAATCAATGGGTTCTCTGCTAAATTTATACTTTGCAGCTCTTATATTAATCTTACCTTTCCATGTAAGTGCCTGACCATGTCTGGCAACTCTCGTAGGCAATACACTATCAAATATATCTATACCATTTGCAACAAGATCAACAATTATCTTCGGAGAACCTGCTCCCATAAAATATCTGGGTTTATTCTCAGGTAATAACGGCGCAGTAAACTCTGTCATTGCCATTGTAATATCATATTCCTCACCTACACTCAATCCACCTATTGCAAATCCATCAAAATCCATTGCTGTAATTTCAAAAGCACTTCTTTCCCTCAAATCGTAAAAAAAAGCTCCCTGAACTATTCCAAAAATCGCCTGGTCTGAAAATTCTCTGAGCTTTTTCAAACTTCTTTTTGCCCATTTAGTCGTCAATTCCAGAGCTCTTTCTGCTTCTTCATGACTCACTCCGGGTTCAGCACAGTAATCAAATGCCATAACAATATCGGAACCTATTGTATATTGAATCTCCATAGATAATTCTGGAGTTATAAAATGCTTTGAACCATCCAGCGGTGAACGTATAACAACTCCATCTTCCGTTACTTTTCTTCCTTTTCTCAAACTAAAAACCTGAAACCCCCCACTATCTGTTAAAATAGGTTTATCCCATCCTATAAAGTTATGCACTCCCGAATGATGTCTTATAATGTCTAACCCGGGTTTTAAATACACATGGAATGCATTTGAAAGTATTATTTGTGCCTTTATTTCATTCAACAAACGCGGAGTCATTAACTTTACATTAGCATTTGTTCCAACTGGCATAAAAGTAGGGGTTTCCACAACCCCATGTGGCAAAAATATCCTTCCACGTCTCGCTTTTCCATCTTTTTTTAAAAGCTCAAATTTCAAACCCATTCGCAGCAATCAGCTCCTTAATATTATTATAAATCCCTTCTATTTCTCCTTTTAACTCTTTAAGCTCTTCCTCATAATGCTTTACAAAAGCAGAATCCTTAATCGACTTTAAATTTATAAGCACATTGTACATTGCTATTTTAAAAGCAGCTAAGGAAAGTTCAGCTGCAGAAAAGGCATCTGAGATAGCATTTTTGTTTCCCCATTTACACGTTATTTCCGTGTACTTCATTACATTTCGAGATTCTCTTGCAAGCTCAAAAGGTACATCTGCAGCTTCTTTCAAGGCATGTTCCAGTTTTTCCTTTCTCTCTGGATTATCTTTTGGAATTTTAAATGCTTCCATAACTTTGTTAAAAGCTCTGATATCTCTATCGGCTATATCTTGTAAACGCCTTCTGGAGAGCTCCATATTTTCAAGTACTTCTTCCATAATTTCTTCGTATTCTTCATACTTCTTTTTCCCTATAGTTAAATTTGCAACCATTTGATTCAAAGAAGCTGCCAATGAGGCAACTATAGCTCCAACTGCTCCACCACCAGGCACTGGAGATTTTTCAGCTACTTTATCACAAAATTCTTTTAAAGTCATATTTTTTAATTCCATATTTCCTTCCCCCTTCAGCTTTCAAAATTATAATGTTTTTTTACTGGAGCCTTAACTTTCCATTTACAACGTAGTCCCTTTGGAAACTTTACCAGATCCCCTTTGCCTATTTTATAAATTTTCCCATCAACCGTTTCAACTTCAACTTCTCCTTCAATAAAATAACAAATTTCAGTTTCATCATAATACCAATCAAATTCAGACACTTCTTTTGTCCAGATTGGCCATTGTTCAACACCTAATTTTTTTAATTCCTCCTGGGTTGGTTTTTTCACAATAACTTCCATTTTCCCACCTCCCAACAACTAATTATATCATGATTTTTTCCCCATTCTTTCTATAAGAAAAAAACTCAAAACTCCTATAAAAAGTACCAAAATTCCCACTGCTAAATTCCCTTTTCCATGGGAGGGTGGAAAGATGAGATACAACGAAGCAAATACAAGTCCCAGAATAAAACTCTCTACCACAGCTCTATAATGAGAAAAAGCCCATTTTAAAACCAAAGTAGTAAAAAATACTCCAAGTATCACACCTGCTCCCACTTGAAACAAAATAAAAACCTGAAAATCGCTAACTGCGTTTATAACACTTTCGTATATTCCTATCACAAGTAACATTAAAGAACCACTTAAACCGGGAACAATCATCGCGCTTCCTCCAACAACTCCCCCTAAGAAATATATAAATCCATCACCAACACTTCTTTGCGGAAGAAAATGAGGAAAAATCACCAGAACCACCCCAAGAATAAACGGTACTAACTTAAAGCTTTCTGCATTTTTGAACAGATAAAAAAAAGAAGCCAGAATAAGTCCAAAAAAGAAAGCGTACATATAGAAAGGATACATTTTGAGAGTCAAATCAAATAATTTAGCTCCACCAAATATTGAAACTACAATGCCTATACCTATCCATAATAAAATTATGCCATCTTTTTTTTGTAACTTGAATATCGATGAAATGGCTTTAACAAGGTCCTCATACACCCCTGTAATTACTGCCATAGTTCCACCACTTACACCTGGTATTAAATTCGCCAACCCCATAAGAAAACCTGTGATAAAGTATTTAAGCAAACATCTCACCTCTTTCAAATCAATTTTCAACCAATTTAAAAAAGGAGCCAGTAGGCTCCCTTTAAGATAACTTATATTCCTTTTTCAATTTTTCCAGAAGTTCGTATATTTTTTGTATATTGGCCTCAACAACAAATTTTTCACCTGTTCTAACTTTTATTTCTACTTTATTATTTTTTAACATCTTTCCTATTGTCACTCTAAATGGAAATCCAATCAAATCTGCGTCCTTAAACTTTACACCTGGAGATACTGCCCTATCATCCAGTACAACTTCATCCGACTTTTCCTTCAAAAAATTATAAACATTTTCACCAAACTTTAACTCCTTTTCTTTTCCGACCACAGTAATTATTATTTCATAAGGTGCTATTGAAAGTGGCCAAACCATTCCGTTATCGTCATGGTATTGCTCTACAACGGCTCCTAAGGTACGTGATATTCCCCACCCGTAGCATCCCATTATAAATGGTTTTAACTCACCATTTTTATCCATATACTTTACATTCATCGATTCCGAGTATTTAGTACCAAGCTTAAAAATATGGCCAAGTTCTATACCCTTCTCTCCTTTCAATGGCTTGCCACAGCTCGGACAGGGATCTCCTGGTTCAACAACCACAAGATCCGCCCACTCTTCAACCTCAAAATCTCTACCATAATTTACGTTTATATAGTGATAATCTTTTTTCATTCCTCCCACCACAAAATTTTTCATGTATTTTACCTGATAATCGGCTATAACTCTCACATTTCTCACTCCAACTGGACCAAGAAAGCCTATGGGAACCCCAAAATTTTGAATAACTTCATCCGGTGTTGCCATTTCAAGTGATTGGTCGTTTATATAACTCTTGAGTTTTTCAAAATTTAATTCTTTGTCTCCAGGAACCAGAGCCATAACATAACCATCTCTACCTCTAAAAACCAGAGATTTAACTATTTTAGAACTCTTTACCCCTATAAAATCTGCAACCTGTTCCACAGTTCGAACATCCGGCGTAAACAACAACTCTAATTCTTTTTCATTCTCTTCATAAATTCTATACTTTCCTTTATATGGAACTCTCTCATCACTCCCTGCATATCCACAATCACAATATAGAATAGTACTTTCTCCTGCGTTAGCAAACGCAACAAATTCATGAGATTCATTACCACCTATTGCTCCCGCAGCTGCTTCTACAATAGTAAATTTTAAATCGATACGCTTCATTATACGCTCATACGCTTCCCTCATCTTTAAATACATTTCATCAAGAGATTCCCACGAATCATGAAAGCTATACGCATCTTTCATTATAAATTCCCGGGCTCTTAAAACACCAAAACGTGGTCTAATTTCATCTCTATATTTATTTGCTATTTGATAAAAAGTCATTGGAAGCTGCTTATATGAAGTTAATTCGTTATTTACAACACTGGTTAAAAGTTCTTCATGCGTGGGACCAAGTGTAAAATCTCTATCATGTCTATCTTTAAACTTCATCATTTCAGGTCCATAATCATCCCATCTTCCAGTCATTTTCCACAGCTCCGCAGGCTGTATTATAGGCATCAAAATCTCCTGAGCGCCTATTCTGTTCATTTCTTCACGCACAATATTTTCAATTTTCAACAAAACTCTCCTTCCAAGTGGTAAATATGTGTAAATTCCAGCTGCAACTTTTCTTATAAACCCACCTCTTTGCAAAAGTGCCTGACTCGGTATCTCCGCATCGGAAGGATTTTCTCTTAATGTCGGAGCATACAATTGTGAAAATCTCATTTATTCACCCCCGTCAATTTTTTCCCACTTTGTACCATCTGCCGTATCAAAAAGTTGTATCCCCAGTTCTTTTAACCCATCTCTTATTAAATCTGCGGCTATATAATTTTTTTCTTTTCTAAATTTATTTCTAATCTCTATTATTTTTTCTAATACTTTTTCACCTGCAGTATCTTTTCGTTCTTCATAGTATGAACCTTCCTCAAATATTCCTAAAATACTTCCAAATACCCTCGTAATCAAATGGTACGCTTTAAGCGCCTTATCTTCATCTCCTCCATCCATTGCCCTGTTTAACTCCTTTGCCGTCTCAAAAAGAATCGCTATAGCCTTTGGTGTATTAAAATCATCTTCCAGGGCTTCTATAAATTCTGCTTCCTTCTCGTTTAACCAGGCATCTCTCTTTGGAACCAAAGGATAAGAATACTTCTCTTCGTATCTTTTCAAAGTTTTCAGCACTCTTGAAGCTGCTCTTTTATTATCTTCAAGAATCTCAGGGGAAAATTCTATGGGAGTTCTATAATGTTTGGAAAGCAGGAAAAGTTTAACCGCATCTTTTCCATACCTTCTTACTGCTTCACGAACCATAAATACGTTTCCCAGCGATTTACTCATTTTATCCCCACGTATTATAATCATTGCATTGTGCATCCATTGCAGGGCAAACGGCTTTCCTGTTAAAGCCTCACTCTGGGCCTTTTCATCCTCGTGATGAGGAAAAATTAAATCTTCACCTCCTGCGTGTATATCAAAAGTGTCGCCCAGCAATTCCTGAGACATTACAGAACACTCAATATGCCATCCAGGTCTACCACACCCCCACGGGCTTTCCCAATTTGGTTCTGAGGGTTTAGCAGATTTCCACAAAACGAAATCCAGAGGATCTTTCTTCAAAGAATTTACTTCTATTCGTGCACCTGCCAACAAATCATCTATATTTTTTCCTGAAAGTGACCCATATTTTTCAAATTTTCTCACACTAAAGTATACATCTCCATTTTCAACAACGTATGCTATTTCCTTTGCTATAAGTTTTTCCACCATTTCTATTATTTCTTTTACAAAATCCGTTGTTCTCGGATGAAAATTTGCAGCTCTTATTCCAAGAGCGTGGGCATCCTTCCAGTACTCCATAATAAATGTATCGGCAACATCTTTGAAACTTACTCCCCACTCATTAGCTTCTCTTATTATTTTGTCATCTATATCAGTAAAATTTTGCACCATTATTACTCGATATCCTTTATATTCAAGAAAACGCCTGAACGCATCAAAAGTTACAGCCGGCCTGGCGTTTCCGATATGAATATAGTTATAAACAGTCGGTCCACAAACATACATTTTAACTACTCCAGGTTCCATTGTACGCAATTTTTCCTTTTTTCCCGTTTCAGTGTTTGTTATATAAACTGCCATGCTCTCACCTACCTGGACTTTATAACTATATGTACCTCTTAAGTCTCCGAATGATTTTATCCTTTCCTAAAAGATACACAATATCTATCAATTCCGGACCTTCTTCTCTACCTGTTAAAGCCTTCCTGAGCGCCATGTAAAATTCTTTGCCTTTTACTTTAGAACCTTTCAACACCTTTTTAAAAATAGAATATATAACCTTTTCATCCCAGTCCGAAGTTTCTTCCAGCTCTGAAACAAGTTTCCCAAACACTACTCTGATATCAGAAGATACATTTCTTTCCAGAGAAGGTTCTTCAAAGAAAAACTCAACCATTTTAGGAAGTTCGGAAAGTTCCTCTACTCTGTCTTTTACAGATTTTATCAATCTGATAAACCATTCTTTATTTTGTTTTATCTCTTCAAAAGAGGCGTATTTTTCCAAAAAAGGTATTGCTTTTTCTAACGCTTTATCATCGTCGAGTTTCCTGAAATGTTCTGCGTTCATCCATCTTAATTTTGTTGGATCAAATATCGCTGGATTTTTCCCAAGTCTATCAAGTGAAAAAGCTTCTATCATTTCTTCAATACTCATTATTTCCTTTCCTTCAGGATGAGACCATCCAAGAAGTACCAAAAAGTTTACCACAGCTTCCGGTAAATATCCCTTTTCCTTGAATTCTTCTACTGAAGTTGCACCATGCCTTTTACTCAGCTTTTTCGCATCAGGCCCTAAAATCATAGAAACATGTCCAAATTTCGGTGGAGTCCACCCAAATGCTTCATAC
This sequence comes from Thermosipho ferrireducens, assembly GCF_017358165.1. Taxonomy (NCBI): domain Bacteria; kingdom Thermotogati; phylum Thermotogota; class Thermotogae; order Thermotogales; family Fervidobacteriaceae; genus Thermosipho; species Thermosipho ferrireducens. The sequence goes on from NZ_CP071446.1 coordinate 1,857,479, forward strand.
AAAGCCAGTTGTTTAACAGTATTGGACAAGTGATCATCACCTCTTATTACATGGGATATTTCCATTAAATGATCATCAACAACACACGCAAAATTATATATGGGAATTCCATTGCTCCGAATAATAGCAAAATCTCCAACTGTTCCTTCTTTAAATATTACTTCTCCTTTTACTATATCATTCAAAACATATTCTTTTCTTGGCATTGAAAAATAAATCGCTGGTTTTAACCCTTTTTCCTCATATTCTCTTATCCTTTCAGCAGTGGTATAAATTTCCAGCATCTCACGAGTATAATGTGGTGGCTTACCACCTGCTAAAAGTTTTTCACGTAAAGCTTCAATCTCTTCAGGATATGCATAAACTTTGTATGCTTTACCCTCATTCAAAAGCTTTTCCGCCATTTGTTCGTAAATTTGAAGCCTTTCACTTTGTCTATACGGACCGTAATTTCCGCCTACATCAGGTCCCTCATCCCAGTCCAGCCCAAGCCACTTCAAAGCTTTTATCAATCCATCTTCAAACTGCTTTTCAGAACGTTCTATATCAGTGTCCTCTATTCTCAAAATAAAGGAACCATTCATCTTTCTTGCATAAAGATAATTAAAAAGCGCAGTACGAGCTCCTCCAACATGTAAATACCCTGTAGGACTTGGCGCAAACCTCAGACGAATCATAGATACACCTCCTGAATTTTAACTAAACTAATTATATCATAAGAGATAAAGCAGCAAAAGCCCTCTATAGTTGCTGCTGTTTCTGCCAGAAAAAGGAAAACACTTTTTATTTTTTATTCTCTTTTACTAACCCTCGCAAGATCCTTCGCATTTCGTGCTCAAGACAGGCCTCGCTAACTCTCGCTAATAATAAGATTCCTCGTCACTACGTTCCTCGGAATGACACTGGTGGGGGATTTCTGCCTTTTCCTGCCCCTCGGAATGACACAGATGAGGGAATTCCTTGCTTTCTTGTTCTTTGAAATGAAAGCCTCTTTTTCTGTCATCCCGAGCGTATGCGAGGGATCTTATTCTTTTTACTAACTCTCGCAAGATCCTTCGCACTTTGTGCTCAGGACAAGCCTTGCTAATCTCGCCAACCTTGCCAATAAGGATCATTTTTCAAGAGGCATTTCCTGGAATTTTAATAAATAAAATTGTCCGGATAAAATGTTCAAGAATAAATCTGGTAAAAAATTTATTATAAAATAAATCAAAGAAAAATCTAAAATGAAATATACAATCCATAATTTTTCAGCAATAGCCACTGGATCGCCAAAAAGTGAGAACAGAGGATATAAAAATATAGCTGGTATTGTAATATGATAACCAAGTACAAACAATGTATTTCTTCCAAAAACTAAAAAAATTCTTTTTAAAAATTTAGTTTTTATTAAACAGGCACCGGAAATTGTAAGGATTATCCACAAAAATTCTACAAAATAAGAAATCAAAGGATTTTTCCCATAAAAGTTGAATTGCCAGTCCACATTGCCATTAATGTTTATAAGAAATATAATTCCAGATAGAGAAAGTATAAAATACAACCACGGAACTTTAAATTTAAAATTAAAACCACGACGTTTCAATAACCACCCTAAATAAAAATAAATCAACCCGTGAAAAGCCACACTTATTTTGAAAACCAAAAAACTGTTCCCAAAATATGTAAATAAAATTGACATCACCGGAATCAAATGAACAATTTTTAATTTTTTCATTATAAGAAACAACATTTCCGCCACAAAAAACATGTACAAATACCATAATGGTATAACTGTCACAGGCACACTTCCTAAATCATCCAGCAAACCAAGAAAAATGTGCTTAAAAAAATTCAAAAAAATCTGAGGACTATTATAAACACCTGTCCATAAATTAAAAACTTCAAAAATCAGAAGATTAAAAAAAGCCATAAAAAAATATGGTATTAAAATCCCTTTAAAAAGCTTTTTAAACCTCTCATAAAATCCATAATCTTTATAAAGATATCCTGAAATAAATAAAAAAGCTGATAGCAAATACGATATAAAAGCGAATACTCCTTCAGGAACCATCGAGTGTGCCAGAACGACGGCTATTATAAGCAAGCCCCTGGCGTAATCAATTGTCTCAATTCGCATTCAATCCCCCCTGTTGTAAATATAATAACATATTTAACATATCTGTTAATACTTATCTCTTATCATTTTTAAACAAAGATGGTAAAATTTAACTCGCATCCAATGTTATTGAGGAGGTTAAAGTTTGAAAATATTTATTAAAACTTACGGTTGTCAGATGAATGAAAATGATAGCGAAGTAGCAAAACACTATCTTGAGTTGGCCGGTTACGAGATAGTTGAAAATGACAATGATGCTGAACTTGTCATATTAAACACGTGTGCTGTAAGAAAAAAATCGGAGGAAAAAGCGTACAGTTACATAGGAGAATTGATAAAAAATAGAAAAAAAGTTGGACTTATGGGGTGTGTAGCGGAAAAAGAGAAAGAATACCTCTTTAAAAGAGGTATATCATTCATTCTCGGTACCCGCGCAATTCCAAGAATAGTTGAAGCTGTTGAAAACTCACTACATGGGAAAAAAGTAGCATATTTTGAAGATTTAATAGATAAGATAGATTACACATCGATTTCAAGAAAAGCTTCAAAACATCATGCCTGGGTAACCATAATTTACGGATGCAATAGATTTTGTACTTATTGTATAGTTCCTTACACCCGTGGAAGAGAAAAGTCAAGAAAGTTAGAAGAAATTCTTTTAGAAGTCAACAAACTGGCTTCCAGTGGTGTAAAGGAGATAACATTTTTGGGACAAAATGTGGATGCTTATGGAAAAGATTTAAAAGATGGCACAAATCTTGCAAAATTACTACACAAAGCATCAGAAATAAATAACATAGAAAGGCTATGGTTTTTAACCTCATATCCCACGGATTTTTCTCTGGACATTGCATATGAGATTTCGAAAAATCGAAAAATTTCAAAAAATATACATCTTCCTGTTCAACACGGCAGCAACGATATACTTAAAAAAATGAATAGAAGATATACACGAGAAGATTATATTGAACTTATCAAACAAATAAGAGAAATTGTACCAGATGCTTCAATTTCAAGTGATATAATTGTTGGTTTTCCTGGCGAAACAGAAAAGGATTTTGAAGATACTGTAAAACTTGTAAAAGAGATTAAATTCGAACGTTTAAATTTAGCTATATACTCTCCACGTGAGGGAACTATAGCATGGAAATATTTTAAAGACGATGTTCCAAGGATAGTTAAAACCAAAAGAATGGCATATTTATTAAATCTTCAAAAAGATATTAACAGACAGCTCAATGAACAATACTTAAATAAAGAAACAGAGATAATTGTTGAAGCCCGGGCAAATTCTGGATTGTTATATGGAAGAGACATAAGAAATAAGATAATATCCTTCGGTGGTAACCCTGAATTAATAGGCAAAAAAGTCATTATAAAAATAGAAAAAGTCACAGCAGGACCTCTTTATGGAAAACTAATAAAAATATTAGATTAATCATACCTAAAGGGGGAGTTTTATGACAAACGTTTCAAAAAGAGAGATAATAAGTGAATACATTTTGTCAACTATAGGTGTTATAATAACAGCAGTTGGTCTGGTAGTTTTTTTAATACCTAATAATATTGCAGCAGGAGGAGCTTCTGGATTAGCAATAATTTTACATTCTATTATTTCTCTACCTGTTGGTATATGGATGTATATTATAAACATAGTTCTATTTTTAGTAGCTTTTGTTACAATAGGTTTTGATTTTAGCTATAAAACAATATATTGTACTTTTTTACTGAATTTTCTTATAGATTTTTTTGACCGAATTGTCCCCCTTCCAAAATACAGTGGTGAAGATTTAATATTAGCAGTACTATTTGGTGACATCTTAACAGCTATTGGTATGGCAATAACATTTGCTCAAAACTCTTCAACTGGTGGCACAGACATTTTAGCAAAAATATTCAACAAATTTTTCAGCTCTCCAATGGGTACAACTTTACTTTTTATTGATTTCTTCATAGGAATACTTGCAGGGTTGACCTTCAACGCATCGATTGGTATGTACTCAATTCTTGCTATAATAATCAACGGTATTACCATTGACTTTGTATTAAAAGGTCTGGAACTTGCAATTACTGTGACCATTATAACAGACCAAAAAGAAGAAATAGCGGATTTTATACTCAAAAAGATGGGAAGGGGCTTTACATATTTACATGGAATAGGTGGTTATACTGGAAAAGAAAGAGATATAATATATGTAGCGCTGAGAAGAAAAGAACTCAATGAACTGATACATTTTGTTAAAAAAGTTGATCATGATGCGTTTGTCATTGTAAATGAATCTCGATACGTTTTAGGAGAAGGGTTCAAAAAAAGGTTATAAAACCAGAAGGGGTGAGTTACTTATGAAAGCCCTGTTAATTATTGATGTACAAAATGATTTTGCAACGCCGAAAGGTAGCCTGTATTTCAAAGGTGCAGAAAATGTTATTGACCCTATTAAAAAACTCATATTAAAATTCAAAGAAAAAGAATTACCAATATTTTACACTCAGGACTGGCATTTACAAAATGATCCCGAGTTCAACATCTGGCCTCAACATTGTGTTGAAAATACTCCTGGCGCAGAAATAGTTGATGATATAAAAAAAGTTCTTGAAAACTATGATAAAGCTTTCTCCATAAAAAAAACCAGATACTCAGCTTTTTATAATACAAATTTTGATAAAATGTTAAAAGAACTGAACATAACCGAAATCGATGTGGTAGGCTTAGTAACAAACATATGCGTGTTATTCACAGTGGAAGAACTAAGAAATAGGCAGATTGAAACAAATGTATACAAAAACTGCGTAGCATCATACGATAAAGAATTACACAACTTATCATTAAAGTTAATGAAAGAAGTACTAAGAGCAAATATTATTGAATAAATTAACAGGAGCTGATTGTGTGAACCAAAACATAATAAAAAGAGTGGCCTTTGTTGCTCTTTTAACCAACACAATACTTGCAGGGTTTAAAGTATTTGTTGGTATTTTATTTAACAGTATGGCTGTACTAGCAGATGGGATAGATACCTCAACAGACATACTAACGTCCACAGTAGTTCTTATATCTACAAAAATCTCAGCAAAACCACCTGATGAAACCCATCCATACGGTCATCAAAAATCTGAAAACATTGGTGCGAAAATTGTATCATTCGTCATTTTCTATGCCGGTGTTTCTCTTTTAATAGAAAGTATCAAAAGGCTCGTCACAGGTAACTATTTTGTTATCACAAGCTTTATACCACTTTTAATAACAATCGTATCACTTATTGGAAAAACTTTCTTATTTATAATAGAATACAAAACTGGAAAAAAGTACAACAGTGCATCCATGCTTGCAGAAGCTTTAAACATGCGGAACGACATATTATTATCAACATTGGTTTTTCTGGGGGTATTTTTCAACAAACTTGGAATACCATGGATGGATCCCGTTGTTGGAGTTATAATGTCTGGTATAATAATAAAAGTAGCTTTTGAAATTTTTACAGAAAATGTATACGATTTAATGGATGGGTTAAAGCCAGAAGATATGTGGATTTACAATACTATATTCAATTCATGTAAAGAATGTGACGGAGTTTACAATCCGCACAAAGTTCGTGTAAGAAAGATAGGAAATCTTTACGACATAGACATGGATATAGAAGTTAGTCCGCATCTTACTGTTAGTAAAGCACATGATTTAACATTGTGTTTAAAGAAAAAAATATTATCCAAAACCGACAGAATATTTGATGTTGTGATTCATGTTGAACCTATTGGAAACCTTGAAAAAGAGCCTTTTGGATTAGGGGAGAAAAATGAAAAAATTAACGACGATTTTAGTAATAACTCTATCAATAATAATCCTGGGAATTAACAAAAATCAAATACTTGATGTTTCAAAGAGCAATCCAGAAAGAGCCTGGGGAATGTTTCTTGATTATGTCCTTGAAAATCCTACAGATACCTCACTGGAAAATATTGGTCACATCATAAAAGCGAAACTCACATTAAAAAATATTTCCGGTTTTGATTTTGCCATTCAAGAAAATTTTGACGAATTTATAAACTACGTTCAAAATACCACTCCACCTGCAAGTATATTAAATTCACTTTTAACTATTTTCCCTCAAACCAATGAAAGTGTACGTAAAGCCATTGAAACTCCTGAGTTTGACACTTTTAATCGGTATTTAAGACTGCTAAAAATAGTAAATCCAGAAATAAATTCAAAAATTGCGGGGAAAAATCTTGTCAATTTTTTTGTAAAATATCCGACGTTTTTATCATACGATAACATATCACTTTTGAAACTCAGTAAATATTCAAAAGATATAGGAACCAATATGCTGATTTATATAGCTACGAACATAAACGATTTTGATGAAAAAAATATCCCCATAATTGCAAGAATAATAGAAATAGCAAAAGAGCTTGGAGGAAACCTGAGTTCGAGTATTTTAAAAGCAATAGAGACGTACGCCAGCATAACCAGAAGATTATCAGAAAATTTAACTCAGGACGAACTATTTCAAATAAAAAAAGAAATAACAGAACTACCTGTAAAGCACTCACTTCTTACTCAAACAGTTGAAAAAAAATTAAACAACATCAACGAAAATTCCGAAATAAAAAATATTCCGGAAAATTTGAATATCAAAAAGAACACAAAAAAAGATTTTAATATTATACCATGGCTTTCAACATCACTGTTATTCATACTAATTTCATTTAGAATCATAAGATTTTACATCTTCTACATTTTTGGATTAAAAAAGCTTGCAGCTCTCACCTACAAAAAGATTGTAAATAACTCACCAATGGATGAAGAAAAACATTTAAGATTAGCCCAACTATACGAAGAAGCTGGAATGTACGATGAAGCTCTTGAAGAATACAATTTGATAAAAAGATTAAAATTATAATTTCAACCCACTCTTTCCATGGGAATTATACAGATCGTCGTAAAAAAGTGTCTAATAGATTTACTTACAGCAATTGTTTATCTCAAATTCAAACATCAAATAGAAAAGTGGGCTGCTTTTAAACAGCCCACTTTTTTAGATTAAAATAAACCATAAAAATTTCTCTATTTCAAAAATGACTAATTGCTCTTGTTACCACCATTTCGCTACCTGGAATTTCAAGCCTGGATTTTTCGCTGTTCCAATTTCTGTTGCATCTGGCAGGATTTTAACGAGTTCATTATAAGTAACATCATCTTTTGTATACCATACTTCACCGCTATAATAAGTAGAATTATCAGTTATAGAATAATCGTAACTACTTTTCAAATCTGCCCCTGTTAAATAATTGGTTAAATCAGTAAATGTAGATGGAGTACTCTGTTCAATATTTATATAACTCTCAATTGCTGTTTTTAAATTTCTCAAATTCTGTGCAACCTGAGTTGCTTTGGCCTTTCTAACCGCATTCAACGCTACAGGTGTTGCAACAGATAACAGTGCTGCAATAACTGCTAACACAATCAAAAGTTCAACCAAAGTAAAACCTTTCCTCATTTTCATAAACCCCACCTCCCAAAATAATTAAGATTCTAACTTAAATTCATGTCTCATTCTATCACATTACACTGGTTTATGTCAACCGCTCTGTAATTTTCCATTAACACTTACACTTCTATTTCTCTTAAATATATCGCGGCATCTTCAGGTGGTACTGGATTGATGTAAAAACCAGAACCCCATTCAAACCCTGCTACTCTTGTCAACCTTGGCATTATCTCAACATGCCAGTGATAATATATTTTCCCTTCTTCGTAAGTTGGAGACGTATGTATTACAAAATTATACGGTGGATTATCGAGAACGGAATATATCCTGTAAAGTGTATTTTTTAAAATTATTGCAAATTTTTCAATCTCAGGTTCCGTAATCGTCCCAAAATTATGATTATGTCTTTTGGGAAGAATCCAGACCTCAAATGGAAAGCGTGAAGCATATGGCGCAAAAGCTATAAAATGTTCGTTTTCTTCTATTATTCTTTTATTTTCTATTTTTTCCTGAGAAATCATATCGCAAAACACACATCTTTCCTTGTAATCATAGTAATCTTTTGCCCCGTTTAGCTCTTCCTGAACCCTTTTTGGGACACTTGGAACGGCTATTATCTGACTATGTGGATGCACTAAAGATGCTCCTCCAAGAATACCGTGGTTCCTGAATATAAGTACATATTTTATTCGCTCATCTTCTGCGATGGCATTATACCTTTTTACATATGCCCACACAACTTCTTTTGCCTGTTCAGGGTCAAGTAACGCAAAAGTACTGGAATGATCCGGAGTTTCAATTATAACCTCATGATATCCAAAGCCAGTCATCGCATCATACATTCCGTGACCGTATTTTTGAATTTTTAACTCTGGATTAACCGCAGGAAATTTATTTGGAACAACTCTTACCCACCAGCCAGGAGTGTTGGGCTCTGTATCTGCAGGTCTAAACGCTAATATTTCAGGAGGTGTAGTATGTTCATTACCATAATCAAATGGACAAAAACCTCCCTGTTTCTCCTCGCTCGGTACAGAGAAATCATGCGGCCTTTTTGCTCTCTCAGTAGCGATTATTACCCATCTTTTAACCACTGGATCCTTTCTATACTCTGGCATATCAACACAACCTCCTCAGTATTTACACAATTTTATTTTTTGCACGTGTATAAAGTTTAATATATTCTTTTGCTGATCTTTCCCATGAAAGATCTGTTGTCATTGCATTTTTAATTAATTTTCTCCAATGCTGTTTTTTGTTAAAGTAAATATCAACAGAACGTGCTATTGCCCTCAACAGATGAGCCGAATCATATTCCTTGAATCCAAAACCGTTTCCTTTCATTGTACTTTCATCATATTCCATTACAGTATCTGCGAGTCCACCTGTATACCTGACAACTGGAATTGTGCCATATCTTAAACTATACATTTGTCCCAAACCGCAAGGTTCGTATCTTGATGGCATTAAAAACATATCACTTGCAGCATATATTTTCTGAGCAAGCGTCACATCAAATTTTATATTTGCTGATACTTTTTCTGGAAATTCTTTTGCGATATCCTCAAAAAGTTTTTCATATTTTTCATCTCCCGTACCAAGTAACACAAACTGGACGTTGAACAACGTTATATACCTAAAAATATCCGCAAGAATATCGAGTCCTTTTTGATCAACAAGTCTATTAATCATACCAATAACTGGAACATCTTTTACCGGCAATCCCATTTCTTCTTGAAGTTTCTTTTTGTTTTCATACTTTTTTTCTATGTCATCAATTGAATAATTAACATATATCCTATCGTCAGTGGCAGGATTGTATTCTTCGTAATCTATACCATTTAATATTCCATATAAATCAGCTGCTCTAAGTCTTAAAACCCCATCAAGCTTTTCTCCGTATTCTTTTGTTTGAATTTCCTGCGAATATGTTGGACTAACCGTGTTTATAACATCTGAAAATAGTATTCCTCCTTTTAAAAAGTTTATCTTTCCATAAAACTCTATACCGTCTATATTGTAAAGATATTCTGGTAAACCTGCAAATTCCAGATACTTTTGATCAAAAATCCCCTGATACCCAAGATTGTGAATTGTTAACACAACAGCTGCTTTAAAAAATTCAGGAACTTCCTTATAAAGACTTTTCAAATACACGGGAATTAAGGCAGTTTGCCAATCGTTTACGTGGAAGATATCAAATTTGAGCTTAAGATTTTTTATCGCTTCAAGAACAGCAGCTGAAAAATAAATTGCCTGTTCAGCAAGATCAGGACCATCATAAACTTTTTCTGCAGAAAAATAATAATCATTTGAAATCAAGTATACAGGTACATTGCTCTTTGGTAACTTTGTTTCGTAGATATCAAATTTTTCGTCTGTTTTTAAAAAAGGAACATTAAGACCTTCTTTGATTTTTTTTAACGTATACCCAAATTTCTCAGCACCTTTTTCAACAACTCTATGTTTTGGCATAAATATTATGGGCTTGGTTCCATGTTTTTCAAGGTATTTTGGAAGTGCTCCTACCACATCAGCAAGTCCCCCAACTTTTGCAAATGGATAAACTTCATAAGATATTAACGCCACTTTCATAAAGCTCACCTCCAGTTTTTTAAATCAACCACCCCATCATGAGTCAAGACCAAATAATCGCAATTATCAACCATTTCTCGAACAAATCTTGCGCAATCATCGTTTCTTAACATCCTCATTATATCATAGAACTCCACCCTCGTCATTACAATATCTCCAGCAAAAAATACTTTTCCCATATTTTCTGTTTCTACAACAAAAGAACAGTGTTCTTTTGCATGCCACGGTGTATGATATACCTTAATTTTATCAAATAAAATATCTCCGTCTTTGAATGTCCGGGCTTTTTTCCATGAATTCATAACCGCAAGATATTGTTTTCCAACTATCATTCCAAACTTTTCGTAACTTTTCTTCAAATAATTTTCATGAATATGAACTGTGGCCTCCGGGAAAAACATTGAATTATACGCATGATCAAGGTGAAAATGTGTTAAAACAACATCGGTGATTTCTTCAACTTTAAGTCCTAACTCTTTCAATTTATTCTCCAGAAACGCATGAGTTACATAATCTCCAGGTTCCAGTATTATTTTTTTATCTTTATCATAGAGTAATGCAATTGTACTATAAGTAGCTTTTACCACGCTGGAAATGTTTATAATTCCTCCTTCAAGCAAAATCTCTAATTTCATGAAAAACTCCTCCTTTACTTTAATCCGTAGCGCTCTATTTTATAATACAAAGTTCTTATACTTATCCCAAGTTTTTCTGCTGTTTTTGTCCTATCACCATTGTTTTCTTTAAGCACTTTTTCTATAACTTTTCTTTCAAAATCTTCTACAAGAACTTTAAGTGGCCCTTCGATTTTATATGACTCTACACTCGTTTCTAAATGAAGAGGTGGTAAATGCCTTTTTTCTATAACATTTTCGTTCATATTCATATTTATTATTGCCCTTCCAATAATGTTTTCCAGCTCTCTCACATTTCCAGGCCAATCATATGAAACTAAGTATCGTATAGCTGCTGGAGAAATACCATCTACTACACGTCCGTATTGTTGACCTATCTTTTTTACCATATACATTGCAAGTGCGGGGATATCTTTTTTTCTTTCTCTCAAAGAAGGTAGATGTATCGGGAATACATTTAATCTAAAATATAAATCTGGAAGAAATTCACCTTTTTTTACCATACTTTCTAAATCCATATTAGTAGCTGCTATTATCCGCACATCAACTCTCTTTGGTTTGCTTCCACCTACAGGCATAAACTCTTTTCGTTCAATAAACCTTAAAATCTTAGCCTGAAGTTGAACTGGCATCTTTCCTATTTCATCAAGGAAAAGCGTGCCCCCATTTGCCTCCTCTATCAATCCTTTTTTACCGCCACGCTTTGCCCCGGTAAAAGCTCCCTCTTCATATCCAAAAAGTTCAGATTCCAGAATGCTTTCCGGTATAGCGGAGCAATTGACACTAACAAAGGGACCATTACGCCTAAAACTTGCATTGTGAATAGCATGTGCAAATAACTCCTTTCCAGTTCCACTTTCTCCCCTTAAAAGCACAGTAGCTGGGGTATTTGCGACTTTAAGCGCCTGCTCCTTGGCCATTACGAATTTCTCGCTATCGCCTATAATATCCTCAAATGTGTATTGGGCCTTCAAATGCCTCATCATTCTTCTTACTTCTTCAAGTTCTTTTGTAAGACTTATTATTTTTGAAACATCGTGTACTACAGCCACACTTCCACTAAATTTACCTTTCACAAAAAGAGGCGTCGCATTTACAACCACTTCTTTATGAGCCGGCCCAACTTTTAATCGCGCGCCGTAAATAGGCTTTTTTGTTTTTGAAATTAGGATATGTATACTTTCTCCTTCCGCTATATCTACAGTTGCCGGCTTTCCTATTACCTCTTCAGGTTTAAGGCCTGTTATTTCTGTATACGCTTTGTTAACAAGCACAACATTCCCATATTCATCGGCAACAGAAATCGCATCATAGGTAGAATCAATAATAGCTTTAAGTCGCGCTTCTATCTCGTGTAAATCAGTTATTTCTTCAGCCAGTTTTTTCACACTTGTAATATCACGAAAAACTGCAACCGCTCCTACAACATTTCCTTCTAAGTCTTTCAATGGCATTCTTGAGGTTATAATCACACTTTCTCCAGCGTGTTGTATTTTATCTATTTCTGGAATACCTGTTCGAACAACAATATGCAATCTGGTATTTGGAACCACTTCAGTCACAGGTTTCCCAACAATATCACTTGGTAAATTAAGAAGACGCGCTGCCATCTTATTAAAATATAGGACGCGCGCGTCTTCATCAACGATAATTACACCTTCTATGATGGATTCTAAAACTGTTCTAAAAAATTTTACAAGCTCCAAAATTATCAGCTCCTCGAACCTTTCATTCTCCAATAACTTTTACTACCACTCTTTTGCGTCTCTGGCCATCGTATTCTGCATAAAAAATCTGCTCCCATGGGCCTAAATCAAGTTTCCCATTGGTCACTGGCAAAACAACCTGATGATGAGTTAATATTCTTTTCAAATGGGCATCTCCATTATCTTCTCCTGTCCAGTGATGCTTGTAGTCCCCAACAGGTGCCATTCTTTCAAGCCATTCCCAGATATCCTGATGTAATCCCGATTCATTATCATTTACAATTATCCCGGCTGTAATATGCATGGCAGAGACCAGGCAAAACCCCTCTTTTATATTGCTTTTTTTCACAATTTTATCTATAACATCTGTGATCCTGATAAGCTCTTTTCTTTTCTTTGTATTAAACCACAGATACTCCGTATAACTTTTCAAAGCAATACCTCCTTTCATTTGTTGCGTTTAAATGATACTTCTAATATCTTTAAAATTAATTCATCATAAGAATATCCTGCTGCTTCCGCCATTTTTGTTATATCAGAATACACCGGAACAAGCTGGGGTAAAGAATTAATTTCAAGGAAATATATCTCATCATCTCTTATTCTAACATCCATTCTGGCATAATCCTTTAAAGACAGCACTTTAAAAACCTTTCTTGCATAATCTTTTAACTTTTCCTCTACATTTTTATCTATCCTTGCTGGACACACATAATTTGTTTGTTCCCCATAATAATGTTTTACCTCATAAGAATAAAATCTTTCTAAATTTTCGGGTAAAGTAGAAAAATCTATTTCAAGAATCGGCAAAACTTCAAGATTTTTATTATTACCTATCAACCCAACACTGACTTCTATCCCATCAATGAACTCTTCAACAAGCGCAGGTTGCTTAAATTCTCGATGAACTTTCTCTACCTGTTTTCTCAAATCTTCTATATTATCAACCACAGAATCTCTTGTTATTCCCTTGGCACTTCCTTCTCTTGAGGGTTTGACAATAGACACTTTTTTTATATCTATTGGAGTATCTCCGATATTATAAACTTCAAAATCAGGTGTGGGAATTCCATAATGCCTTAAAATAATTTTTGTTGTAATTTTATCCAGACAGACAGCGTGCGAATAAGCATTAGAACCTGTGTATGGTATTCCAAGTTTATCAAGAACAGCGGGAACGTGCATCTGTTTTGTTTCCTTTCCACCCTTATTGGATAGATTAAATACATAATCAAAATTCTTAATTTTTTTAACAAAATCATCATCAAACGCTATTTTTACACAATCATATTTCTTGGAGATGGCTGAATAAACGCTATCAACCATTAATCTTTCTTCATCGCTTATGTCACAGTCATGCACTACAGCAATTCTCATTCATCCACCTCCTTATGTTTCGAATATTTATATTCAATTATTCCTTTATCATTAACTTTCTTCATGAATTTTAACCTAAAAAAATTATATCATACACAAAACAGTTTTTTTGTTAAAACGTGAGGACTCCAACTCACCTTTGTCATTCCGAACCCGAAGGGTTAGGAATCTTATTATTAGCAAGGTTGGCGAGTGTTAGCGAGGCCTGTCCTGAGGAGTAAAACGACGAAGGATCTTGCGAGAGTTAGTAAAAAGAATAAGATCCCTCGCATACGCTCGGGATGACAGAAAAAGAGACTTTCATTTCAAAGAACAAGAAAGCAAGGAATTCCCCCATCTGTGTCATTCCGAGGGGCAAGAAAGGGTAGAAATCCCCCACCAGTGTCATTCCAAGGAGCGGGCAGGCGAGGAATCTTATAACTGGCAAGGTTAGTTTATTTTTTCAACCTCTCTTAATTAACTTTAATCTCTCATTTTCTTTTAAAATCTTTCCGTTCTCATCCACAGCAAAAGACGCGCCATTTATTATTCTTGTTTCAAATCTTCCCCTTGCCACAGAAAGTCCTTTTAATCCAGGAGCATCTAATATTCCAGACTTAATTGCATTATAAATCACTACAGGTTCTATTAACGGATCTTTATATTCTTTCCCTGAGTCTTTTATAGCTTCTATAATCAACATAGCTTCTTCTTTTAAGACTTCAATTCTTTCACGTAAATCTTTATCAAAACTTATATCAGGTAACCCTGCCATAGTATTTTTTATTACCTGTTTAACCATTTTCACGCTTTCTATAATTTCTTTACTCGTAGCCCTTTTTATAGCTTCTGAATAAGACACAACATGAATTATGTGAGGTTTGAGCCACATTCCATAAAACATAGTGCTGGTAAGTTGCCCCATTGCTCTAAATTCTTCTGCGGGAAATGAAAGTAAGCCGGTGCGTATCATAGTAAAGGAAATAAAGTTTTCATCGTGTAATGATTCTATCAACTGTTTTTTTGCGATTTGCTTGGCTAAATCGTACTTTGGCGATAGACCCGGAGGTGTTGAGAGCATGTATTGAGCAACATAATGCTTTACCCCAAGTTTCTTCGCATTATATGCTGCCAGATATGCCACAGCTACTTCCATGGCATCGTGGGCATAACGTAAAGACCACTGATGCGCCTCGTTTACTTCAACAGGTACTCCATTGGCAGCGTTCCATTTTATAGCTTCCTGGTTTTCTTTTATAGCTTCTAAAAGCTCTCTATCAGAGCGCCTATCAAGTTCTGAATACCAGGTTAGGGGTACAGCGGCCCAGGCATTATTAATTGTTTCTTTCAAAAGTCTGGAAAATTCCAGTAAATTCTTTGTTCCAGAATAACATCTCATAAGAGGAAAATTTCCTCTTCTTGTAGCCTGGTACATTCTTTCAAAATCTTCTCTTGTTCTTAAAGGAACACCACCGGCCCCATCTTGCTTCTTATCCATTTTATCTGGTTCAAAAAAATACTGCTGACAGTTTTGATCTGGAGCAAGCGATATTATATCTAACAATCTGGATTCTGCTAATATTTTTATATGCTTTTCCGTTTCTTCAATTGTTGACAAACCTATATGATGCCTTATCAATGGATATGGACTTTTATACTTTATTCTTTCAACCAGAGTTTGAGGAAGGATTTCATTGGCTTTATTTTTCCCCTTAACAACATTTCTAAGCCACATAACAACTTCATCAAACTCTTCTCTTCCATCAAAAACTTTGCTTATAAAAGAAAATTTCCTGGCAATATTTCCTGTTTCTACTGTTCCACCAAATACGTAAATTTTATTAAGAAGTTTCTGAGCTTTCAATTTCTTTTCAAGATCAGCAAGTAATTGATATAACGCTTCTGGATCAAGTCTATAACTAATCGCTACAATATCTGGATCAAATTCTATTACAGCACCTACAAATTTATCCAGCTCGACAGCCCCACCAAGATATTCTGTTTTATATCCCTCATTTTCTGCCATTTTTAAAAAATTCAAAAGGCCTGCTATATGAACGCAACTACCTATTGCAGCTCCAAGAATTTTTTTCAATTTAAATCACCCTCTTTGAGAAGTCTATTTATCTGAGAAAGGGTGAGATTTGCTATTCCTAATTTTTCAAGGGTTCTTCCCTCTCTGTAAAAGTCGCGATTCATCATAATCGAAGCAATATATATTATTGAATCTATGGCAGGAGTAGCTATTCCTAATTTTTTTGCCATAGAAGAAATGGGAACAAGACTCATAGGAACATCCTCAAATATATATCTATTTTGCAAACTTGGTGGTGCAATAATCCCCTGATAACCACTATTATTATGAATTGCTTCATATAAATTCATACCAAGAACATCGTAGGCATAATTCAACCACTCCACAGATGTCATTGGTTCAAGCCCCAGAGTTCTTGCAACAGCACATCTTTCAGAGTCTATTTTTTCAAGTACTTTCGCAATTGATGGTGTTATACCCTCAAGATAAAACTCAAACTTTCCAAATGTGCTTTCCACTCTTCCAGCATTCAATATCAATGTAGCAGGATGGAATACTGCTCCAATATTGTTAAAGCTTGTGTATAACGTAGACTCAACCACCTGCATTTCAGGTATTACTTCCTCTACAACGTCTTTTAATTCATTGTTTTTTCTCGCAGGAAGCGCCGAAACAGGAACGGCATTCTTTATTTTGAATATATGGGATACACCGGGATTTGATGTACGAGAAGCAAATAAAAAAGTTTGTGCTTCAGCAACAATTATTTCTTTCTTCATTCCCTCTCTTTTTAAAACCTCCCAGAATTCCAGTGCGCCAAAAGTTCTTCCAGGATTTAAAATAAAAATCTGCCCATTTTTAACATAAGGTGCCACTTTTTTTGCTATATCAGCATGAGCAAAAGCAGGAACAACTATCATTATCAATTTAGCATTTTCCAGCGCTTTTTCTAAATCAGTAGTGACCTCATCAATAGTCACCGTAGCGTTAATCTGCCCCTCAAGTTTTATTTGCCGTGAAGTTTTAAAAGCAGAAATTCTTCGAAGTGATCTATTATACAAAGTTATGTTATACCCTCTCATCCCCAGAAATCCAGCAAGTGCTAATCCACCGTTGCCGGCTCCAATAACACATATGTTCATCCAATCACCCCCTTTAAATAGTGTCAGTACATTTGCTCTGGATCAACTATATTTTTAGGTTTACCTTTCATAATAAAGTGCTCTATATTCTCAATCAACTCGTCTATTCGCCCTTCCTGTCCCTCTATAGTATATCCCCCAACGTGAGGAGAAATCACCACGTTTTTAAACTTGTGAATTGGATAATTGAACGGTAACACCACACTTTTTTCTTTTCCAGGGTAATTGTACCAAACATCACTTGCGTATCCCGCAAGGATTTTATTTTCAAGAGCTTTATACAAAGCTTTTTCTTCAATCAATTCTCCTCTACCTACATTTATCAAAAACTTATTTTTCATAAGCAATAAAACTTTCTTATTAATAATATGATAAGTCTCCTTTGTAAGAGGCAATGTCACAAAAACCACATGGGCATCTTTTATTGCGCTTTCAATGGAAGTCGTTATCAGATCAAAGTCTTTTATTTCTTTAAAAACTCTTTTGAAGCCTATTATCTTACAACCAAACCCCCGTAAAAGTTTTGCAAGATGCCTCCCGATAGTACCAGTACCAAGAATCGCAACATTTTTATTTTGAAGAGAAAACCATAAGTCTTCTTTTTTAAAACCAACTGCAAAACCATGCCATATTCCTTTTAAAAGATCATTGTGATATTCCACTACCCGTGCAGTCAACGTCAGAGCAAGCGCAAGAGCTCTCTCAGCAACTATTTTCCCATTGCCATGTGAATTCGCAACAAAAACTCCTTTTTTCTTAATCACATCCCAGGGGAGCATGTCAGCCCCTGCCCATGGTACGAATATCGCTTTTAAGTTTTTGGCTATCTCTATTTGCTCCGGTGCCACATATCCTGCCACAATAGCATCAATTTCAGGCAGTACTGTGTTAACTTCCTTTCCTGGTACTACTATCCAGCTTATATTATATTTCTTTCCCAGGTCTTCCATTTTGCTTTTCAAGTAATCATTAATTTTTGTAAGAACTAATATTTTCATTGTCTCCCTCCTCGTGTATAATGTAGTAGAAAAATTTGCAAATCAATCCAACTCTGAGTTATTATATAACTAAAGTAATTCAGTCCTTTCCTGCACATAAGTGCTTAAACTTGATAAATATCATTTACTATGTTAAAATAACACTTAATTACCTGTCAATAAAGGTGATAATGATGTTATGGATATTACTTCCCAGTGTATTGTTTGGAATAGTATTAGGAGCAAATGACGTTGCAAACGTCTTTGGTCCATTAACTGCTAATGGAGTATTAAAATATAAAAAAGCGATAATTTTTTCCAGCATATCCGTAATTTTAGGTGCCCTGCTTCAGGGAAAAGCAGGTACTGCGACTATTGGAACACTTGCTCCATTAAATGACCTTACAGGTTCAATCTCATTACTTACGGCCACAATAGTGGTTACATTTGTTAATTTTTTAAAGATTCCAGTTTCAACTACTCAAGCAATTGTTGGAAGCATCATTGGATCTGCCGTATTTTCATCTATTTCTCTAAACATCGGAAAACTACAAATAATAATTATTTCATGGATATTAACTCCAGCACTTTCATTTATTTTTGGAATACTATTTTCAAAAATTTTCTCTCTTATATTTTCCCATATAAAACACATTGTCACTCAAAATTTTCTTATAAAAATTCTCTCGTGGATTTTTCTACTTTACGGTGCTTATTCCCTGGGTGCCAACAATTTAGGTAACATTGTAGGCGTTTTAAATAAAAAATTTGATTTTTCAATACTTGCTTTAATTGGTGGAATTTCCATATCAATAGGTACTATATTTTTCAGTAAAAGAGCCACCTATAATATTGGAAAAAAGCTTATTGCACTTACTGAATTCACAGCTTTTTTAGTAGTAATAAGTGCAACCATGACTGTCTGGATATATGCGATGATAGGTATTCCAGTAAGTTTTTCGCAGTCTATATTAGGAGCAATGCTTGGGGTTAGTTTTGCAAATGGTATGAAAGCCATAAACAAAAAGGTTATTTCCAAACTTGTTTTTACATGGGTAGGAACACCAACTATAAGTTTTATAATAAGTTTTTTTATGAATTTTCTCATAAATTAAAGTCTTTCCAGACTTATTAACCTGATTCTGTTTCTTCTCTCTCCCATTTCAATAAGTTTTTTTACTTTTTTGACCATCTCTTCATCTTCGTTATCTAAACTTTCTCCTGTTTCAATTTTAGAAAGCAAGCGGTCTATGTCAAAATACGACATACCCAATATTTTTTCGTCTGTAAGACCCGGGATAAGATCAGGAGTAGCTGGTTTTTTAATAATTTTCTCCGGAACTTTCAAAAACTTTGCCATTTCAAAAATCTCCGTTTTGTAAAGGTGTAAAAGTGGCTCTATATCTGTGGCATCATCTCCCCACTTCACGTACAATCCTGTAAGAAATTCTGTTCTATTTGTTGTTCCTATAACAGCGTAATTTCTTCTTTCCGCTTCTTTGTACAAATAAACCATTCTCACTCTATGTTTCGCTCTATAATATGCAAGTCCATTCAAAAATTCCTGATCATCACTTCCTGTAACATCTGTTTCATATGGTGTTTTATTTTTAGCATAATCTTCCCATCTCTTCAACGCATACTTTGCTTTTACTTTCCATGGAATAAAATAAGCGGGCGGTTGTAATTTGTAAATTCCCAACGCCTTTAAAATACCTGTAATAGGATGCAAAGTATAACCAACGTCAAAATGTTTGCAAACCAATTTTGCATCTTTTGTACTTTCGGGGGATGAATCACGTTCAGGCAATATAAAAACAGCAATCTGTTTGCGATCCAGAGCCTTTAAAAGAAGAGCAAGTACCACGGCAGAATCAATACCACCACTTACTCCTAATACGGCTCCTTTAAAACCATATTCACTTAATCTGGAACGGATGAATTCCACTATCCGTTTCACTTCACTCTCAATATTCACATCAACCCCTTCTTTCTTTTGCAATTTCCTCAAGAAGCTTTTTCTCTCGTCTTGAAACTCGTCTTGGAATTTCAACCTTAATGTTTAAAATCAAATCTCCTTTTATTCCTGTTTTCATATCCGGTAATCCTTCTCCGCGAATGTAAATCCTTTCACCATATTGAGTTCCAGCAGGAATTTTTACTTCCTTCACCTTGCCGTCAGGCATTTGCATTTTAATTACTGTTCCAAGAATAGCACTCACATAATCGATTGTTACATCCTTTACAAGATTATTTCCTTCTCTTATAAAACCCGCACCGCCTGTAACTCTCACATGAATATATAAATCACCGTATTCTCCTCCATAATAACCTGCATTTCCACCTTTTTGAATTCTTAAGGTGGTTCCATTTTCTATCCCTGCCGGAATTTTTACCTCAACTTTATGCCTTTTCTTAACTCTTCCACTTCCTTTACAAACACTGCACGTTTCTCCTGGAATTTTTCCTGTACCTCCACATTGATTACAAGTATATTGATTAATAACCACCCCCAAAAAGGTTCTTCTTTCCTCACGAACAGTTCCCGTTCCATGACATTTCGGACAACTCACCCATCCACTTGAAGGTTCCACACCTTCTCCTTGACAATGCTCACAAACCTCATATCGTTCGTACTCCAACGGTATCTTAACACCTGTAAACAGTTCCTGAAAATTTACATCAACAGAAATATTAATATCTTCGCCTCTCCGGGCAGTTCTTCGCTTTCTACTGGAAGATGTTCGTTGATTTCCAAAAAATATGTTAAATATGTCATTATTAATAAATTCTCCAAAATCTCTGAATATATCTTCAAACCCTCTAAAACCACCAAAACCGCCAAAACCTTCACCCATGTTTGGGGGAATGTCCCCAACATATCCATATCTATCGTACATAGCTCTTTTTTCCGGGTCAGACAGTACTTCATACGCCTCCTGAATTTCTTTGAATTTTTGTTCAGCTACTTTTTTATTTTCATGGTGTCTATCAGGATGCCATTGTTTTATTAATTTTTTGTAAGCTCTTCTAATTTCTTCGTCCGTTGCACTTCTCGAAACACCGAGTATTTCATAATAATCTTTTTTGGGCATAAAATTCACCTCCTGGGTTTAACAGATACCTTGACTTTTGCTGGTTTCACTACCCTATCCAAAAATTTATAACCATCCTCAACAACTTCTAAAACTGTATATTCTTCTTTTTCTTCATCTTCTATTTTTTCCACAGCTTCGTGTTCAAATGGATCAAATTTTTCACCAACTTCTATTTGCTTAAGTCCCAAACTTTCTAACGCTTTTTTGAAATTTTTATATATAATTTCTATACCCTTATAAAAGACACTTTCTTTTACACTATCCTCAGCTCCTGAAAAGGCTCGCTTAAAATCATCCAGCACTGGTATAAACTTTTCGACAATACGCCCTGTAGCAGATACAGATATCATTTCCTTTTCTTTTGCTGCTTCCATTTTATAATTTTCAAATTGTGCCTTTAAACGCCTGGCGTAGTTTTCAAACTCTCTTAATTGATTTTCCAGTTCTTTTATTCGTTCTTTTAATTCGGTAACTTCTTTATTTTCTGTATCTACATTTTTTTCATCAAGTACTTCTTTATTTTTCATTTTTTCGCTGCTGGCATTTGTTCTTTTTTCTTCCATCTTATACCACCTCCTATTGAATGTTTCTTGCAACCACTGTGAAATATTCTGTAAGTCTATTAACCACATATTCCACACTATCAAAAACCTTATCATAGTCACTGTATTTATCAAAGATTGTGGCAAGTTTTCCCACTTTTTTATTTCCAACAAAATATGGGACAATTAATATACTATATTGTTCAAAATTTCTAATCCCATGTTCCTTGCCTACGTAAATTCCATCTTTCATACTAAATATGTATGAATAAAACTCAAAAGTTGTAGAATATCTTATGATTTCTTTCAGTTTATCACTATCAAATTTTTTTCCAGAAATCAAATTAGATATTCCCTCACTTATATAATCTTCATACCTTTCAGTAGCAATTCTCTCGGAAAGTTCAATAAATTCCTTTAATCTACCTTCTGCCCAGGAGAATTTTTCAATCACTTCCCTGAGTCTCATTTTAAAATCGTTCAAAGTTGCTCCCTGCAAACTTTTATTTAAAAAGGCCTCGATATCAACTAAATTAAAAACTTCTGAATGTTGCATTGGCAAAACCGAAGTTAAACCAAGTTCTGTTATTATGTTTACAATAGTAAAATTTGGAGTAACTGGTGTAAGAACTATTCTTTTTATTCTTAAATTAATAGGGCTCGGCTTTTCTACAATAACATAGCTTCTTACAGTTGAAGCCAGAAGTTTTGCAGCCCCCTGAATAATTCTGTCAAGATCTCCTATTGGAAATTGTGTAGTAGTATTAACCGAGTAGCCAGTACGCTTTGTTGCCTGTCTCAACGAAAGAACCTCGTCAACGTAAAAACGCAACCCTTTATCTGTGGGTATTCTTCCAGCGGAAGTATGTGGTTGATAAATATACCCAAGATAATCTAATTTTCTCAAATCGTTCCTGACCGTGGCTCCACTCCAGTCAAGATTTGTAGACTCCAGAATTCGTTTCGAACTAACAGGACTTCCAGTTTTAACGTATTCTCTAACAACACAATAAAGGATCTTTTGCTGCCTTTCTGTAAGATCCTTCACTACACCACCTCACCTTTATCAAACGCTTTATCACTCTATAAATTAGATTGCTAATTAAAGTATAACACAAAAAGCTTCGCGCGTCAAATGGATAGTTTTGTTACAAAAAATAATACCTGAACTTTTTAAATATTTTCACCAAAATCATCTGGAATGGAAAAGAATCCTATTACAGCAAGAATGTCACCTATCAATATAAATACCATTCCAATCATAAGCACAACCAATATAGCTCCCCATTTGTAAAATGAAGCTGCCATATTAAAAATATTCAAGGAAAGACGTTCTGATAATAGTCTATATGCTCTTATTTTGTATACAATTGCAATTATCATTAACCCAACAAAAGAAACAAAACTTATAACAAAATTCCCTGTCATTGAAAATACTTGATCTTCAAAATGCACCTCGCCAAAACCATAATCTGTCGTTTCATACCCAAACGGAGCTCTTTCACCAAAAGGCATCACTGCGTGCTCAGAAAACATACTTACCATACCGGTAAATATCACTATTGCAAAAATAACTACAGAAATAAATCCAAAAACTACAGAAGTTAAAAAATACCTAAAAATTCGAGAATCTTTCAAAGTATTGGATATGTTATACACTCCCATTAAGAAAAGAATCAATCCAATAAGTCCAAAAAACCAACCTATATGAGGCATGTACCCAAAGATTCCAAAAACCACACCAAGCCCTGCTAACACTTTCGATACGTTCAAAGCCATTTAAATCCCTCCTTGCTAATTTTTTATCAAACTACAAATTACACTTATAAATCTTTCTGTATAAAAACTTATTTCTGAAATAGCATTCTTCGGGACTATTTTCCAGGTCTTGAAACACTTTTTATTTAAACATTAACGTATATATTTTAAATGGTTCGTACTGGATTTTTACTTCACCATTTTTAACATCGAGTTTTTTTATTTTATCTTCCAGAATATTACACTCCCACACTTCTTTTACGGAATTGTTCAAACTTATTTTTGAAATACCTCTTGATCCTGAAACTTCCACCATTCTGATGATTATAGCTCTTTCTTTTTCTGCACGTTTCATTCCTATAACTTTCAAAGATTGAGAACTTATTTTCAAAAATGGAAAGATACTTTTGTCAAAAAATCCCTTAAAAATCATTAAAGGTTTGTTTAGCTTTTCTGCCTCCATTACAGTCGGCAAAATTTCCGAACTTCCATATGAAAAAACCGAGTATGTAAATTCATGTCTTCCTTCATCAGCATAAAAATCTGGATAGACAGGGGATCTTAAAAGCGTTAAACCTATAATATTGTTTTTACAACTATGTCCATATTTCCCATTATTTAAAAGGCTGAATGTGTATCCCGATTCAGAAATACTTACCCATCTGTGTGCTGGTACTTCAAATCGTGCCTTCTCATAATCTGTATTTTGGAAAGTAGATCGTTCAATATAACCAGCAGAAAGATCATATTTAGCATAACGAGCTAACACGTTAACCGGAAATATTGCTCTTAACATAGTACGCCTCATATGCCAATCAACAACTGTTTTTATATCTAATCTTCGAGAAGCTTTACTTAAAATATAATACTGAATTATTGATGTACTTCTTATTTTATAACTTACTTTTACAACTGCTCTAACTGGTCCATTCTCAACAATTTCAATATTTTGAGCCTTAAGAAATTCCCCGAATTTTTCATAATGATAATCTATATCCCACGCATCCCACGCAGAAGGGATGTCTCTATAAAGTACTAAACGATTTCCATTTCCATCAAGTACATTTCTTGAAAACTGTTTATCAAAAATATTTAATGAACCATCTTCATTTATCGTCACTTTTAAATATTCATTTTCTAAAAAAATACCATGACTGTCAAAAAAACCTATGCGTTCTTTTGGAGATTTTTTTAAAGCAACATGTTCCTCTTTTAATTCCAGAATTGAAAATGGTTCTACATTATTTTCAATCCAATATATATTTTTCCCATCGTATGTTTTTTGTGAAATTGACTTTTCTCCTTTATCGTCAAAAAATACTTTTTCCATATTACTTTCAAATATTACTGGTTGAGAATAAGAACTTATGTTCAAAAGAGTGATTCCTTTTTCTTTTTCTGTTACTAATTTTCCAGAGGCTTTTTTTACTATAAAGCTTGCATTTTTAATCACATTTTCTAATTCATTTTCAGCATCTTTTTTGACTGTCTCTATACAAGAACCAGGTAATATATCGTGGAATTCATTTCTCAACAACTTTTTCCAATTTTGCTCTAAATCTCTTTCTGGATATTCATAATCCTTAAATGCAAGGATAGACATAAATTCAGCTTTATATAACTCATCTTCTGCTCTCTTATGCAACGCTTTTATACGCGCTTGAGATGTATACGTGCCTCTGTGATACTCAAGATACAATTCTCCATCCCACACGGGTAAATCTTTCTTCACATTTTCTATCGACTCAAAAAAGACTCGTACAGGCTGCATTTTTAATTCTGGCAGGCCAGGATATTGCTTTAAAATTTGATAGTTTTCGCACATTTCATCGGTAGGCCCACCACCGCCATCACTATAACCAAAAGTAAACAATGTTTTGTTAATGAGCGATTTATTCCGGCAGGCATTCCACACATTATAAATATCTTCAGGTCCAAGAATTCCACCATATCCACGTCCTTTGTTATAAAAACTATGATAAATAACCTTTGAACCGTCTATTCCCCGCCAGAGACATAAATCATAAGGAAATGTATTTTTCTCATTCCATGTTAATTTTATAGTAAAAAAATAGGAGATTCCGGCTTGTTTCAATACTTGTGGCAAAATCCAGGAAAATCCAAATACATCAGGAAGCCAACACACATTACTTCTTTTGCCAAATTCATTTTCAAAAAATTTTTGTCCATACAAAAATTGCCTTATCAAAGATTCTACGTGTGGAATATTGCAATCAGATTCTACCCACATTCCTCCTATAATTTCCCATTTCCCATCTTTCACCATAGCTTTAATTTCTTTAAAAATTTCAGGATAATTCTCTTTTATATCTGCATACATCTGGGCAGAGGATTGAACAAACACAAATTCAGGATATTTTTTTGCGAGCCTTATTGCGTTGACAAAAGTTCTGGCTTCCTTACGCTTTGTTTCTTCAATAGGCCATAACCAGGCATAATCAAGATGAGCATGACCAACTACATTGACTTCACCAGATACTTTGAACTCCTTCTGCAACACTTTGATTTCTCTTTTTAAATACGTTAAAGCATTCAAAATTGTTTCTCTCTGCTGGTTGGTTATAATACTGTTCTCTTTCTTAAAAAATCTGGGCTTTTCCCAGAGATTTTCTAAACTGTTTTTAAGAAGTAAATTCTCAGATATGGCGGAAATATACTGTTTTGTGTCTCCTGGAAGATCCATCATGGAAAAAACATTGTCAATTAAATTAGCGAGCTTTTCCTCAAGGATATTATCCTTAGTAACCTGTAAAACTTCTATAGCATTTTTTATTTCAATGAAAGCTTTATAAATTTCCTCATCTATGACTTTTATTTCACTTATCTCAACTGTTGTTTTTTCACTGAATTTTCCAAATAATCCACGTGGCACAACCTGAACACTAATGGTATGCCATTTCCCATCTGCAAAAGGCGAAATATCCAATTCTTTATGATATTCATTTATTTCACCAAAAGCAACATTATCAATAAACACGAGGCTTTCTCCACCAAACCATAAATTCAAATAAATTCTTTCATTCAGACGAATTTCCGGTATAAAAATTTTTTGAGAAAACCACACAGGAGATGGCTCCGGGTTCCAAAAAGAACCTACTCTAATCTTAGAAGTAAAACCTAACGGAGGCATTCGCTCAGATGAACGCTCAAACAACCATTCTGGAATAACTTCCAGTTTTCTTACAACGTAAGGATAAATCTCGTAAAGCATGTGCTTGAACCTTGAAACTAATTGTGTTTTATTAGAATACATTATTTCCTTCACCTACCTCCAAATACTATCTGGAATTTGCCAACAATTTCCACAAAAATGGAAACCCTCGTTTGAATATCAAACGTGGAGTTGTATACACTGCATAATATGCTTTTAAAAACTCACGCCGCAGTTTTTCCGGAGAAAAATGTGGATGTTTAAACACAAGATGTGTGCCGTCAAATTTTTCGTAATTTTTTGTTAAAAGACGAGTTTTTAATTGCTCAAATAACTTCGTACCTGGATAAGGCGTAAGTATCGAAAATTGCACAATACTTGCTCCCAGTTTTTTGGCAAATTTCACAGTTCTTTTTATACTCTCTGTCGTTTCGTTTAATGCTCCGAGAATAAAACTCGCAAATATATCTATCTTATATTTTCGGAGCAAACTGCTCACTTCAAAAGCTATATTGCTATGAAGCTTTTTATTAAATTCCTCCAGCACTTCTTCGTTTGCACTTTCAAACCCGATAAAAAGCATTTTACATCCAGATTTTGCCATAGCCTCTACCATATCTTCGTTTCTTAAAAGTTCATCTGCCCTTGAAAATGCCCACCATTTTATTTTCAAATCATTTTTTATAATTTCATCTGAAAGCCTGATAACTCGCCCGGGATTTAAAGTAAAATTATCATCAAAAAATACTACAGATTTATATCCAAATTTTTCTACAAGTATTTTCAACTCTTCAACGGTACTTTCCACACTTCTCTGTCTCCACATTTTCCCCATAAATTGAGTGACAGAACAAAAATTACAGTCAAAAGGACAACCACGTGATGTTATTATACTCATAGCATAATTTCCCGCAAACTTTGTACGATATTTATGCAATGGCAATCCTTCCCTATCGGGAAACGGGAGAACATCCAGATTCTTTACAAATTTCACAGGAAATATTTTTACCACATTCTCTTTTAAATATGCTATTCCTGGAATCTCTGGATACATTTCCCCAACAGAAATAGCTTTTACCAGTTCCACAAAAGCTATTTCTCCTTCTCCTAAAATGATATAATCAGCTAACCCTTCTTTTAATATGCTGTGCGCATTAAAAGTTGCATGAGGACCACCCATTATAACAATAGTTCCCTTTTTCCTGGCATCTTTTCCTATTTTAGCCGCAAGTGGAAATCGAACAGTATCAGTAGAAATACCTATTACATCATATTCTTCGTAAGATTCTTTTTTATAATCAAAATTTTCCACGTTCATGTCTATAAGCCTTGTCTCATAGCCTGCATTTTTCAGAGACGAACTTATATAGGCAAGACCCAGAGGAGGAAAGAAAGCACCAAGTCTATAATAATAACCTGAATCTTTTGGATTAATCAACAAAATTTTCATAATATCGCCCCTTGATACCTATGATGAAAGCTATGGAAGCTGAAATATGTAAATCAAATAAATTTGTATTATTCTTTATATTAAATTATAGCACATTTGAAGTGTTAAAATTAAAACCAACGCCATAAAAATGTCAATTATTTATAAACATAATTTTCGCTTATCCTTTAAAATTGAACATTTCAGGTCCCAATTTTCTATGTTAAAATTAAAAGTAACAGCTACATAAGGAGTGATACAATTGATTCATTGGTTTTTCAAAAAGACAAAAAGTAGAGTAGAAATAGCTCGTGAAGCTTTCAAAAAAAGAGACAAAAAACTACACAAATTAGCTCATTCAGAAAAGTACATAAAAGAAGAGCCCCACAAAATAGAACAGGGAAAATACATAGGTCCAGCTGTTTATGGAGCAAGTGATGGAATCGTCACAACTTTTGCAGTTGTTGCCGGTGTTGCTGGAGCTAATCTTGATCCAAAAATTGTACTAATACTTGGTTTTGCCAATCTTTTCGCGGATGGTTTTTCAATGGCAGTAGGTGATTACCTTTCTTCAAAATCTGAAAAAGATTATATAAACAGCGAGCGCGCAAGAGAGTTATGGGAAGTTGAACACTTTCCGGATGCCGAACGTAAAGAAGTAGAAGAAATTTACAAGAGAAAAGGTGTTAAAGGTGAAAAATTAAAACTTTTAGTAGACATTATTACATCCGATAAAGAATTATGGGTTGATACCATGATGAAAGAAGAGTTGAATTTATTAGGTGATGATGAAGTTTCCCCGATAAAAAGTGCATTAGTAACATTTTTCTCGTTCGTAATCGCTGGATTTACCCCTTTAATTGCTTATGTTTTTTCAAACTTTGTTCCTTTCTTCCAAACATATAAATTTTTAGCTGCCTCAATTATAACCGGAGCAACTCTTTTTACCGTTGGAGGATTAAGACAGTTAATCACAGATGTAAAATGGTATATCGGAGGCCTGGAAATGCTTTTAGTTGGAGGAGCTTCAGCTTCTGTAGCGTTTTTAATAGGGTTCATTTTACGTACAGTTTTTGGGATAGTAATCTAAATATGTTAGAATTCAATATATAGGAGGAGTAAAAAGATGAATATAAAAAGGGCACTTATTAGTGTTTCAAATAAAGAAGGTATAGTTGAATTTTCAAAAGAACTTCAAAAAAGAGGTGTAGAAATCATAAGCACAGGTGGTACCGCAAAACTTTTGGAAGAAGCTGGAATAAAAGTGATTCACGTTTCCAATGTCACCGAATTTCCAGAAATATTGGAAGGGAGAGTCAAAACTTTACACCCAAAAATTTTCGGAGGCATTCTTGCAAAATTTGGTAACAGGTCTCACCAGAGAGATTTGTTAGAAAATGGTATAGTCCCAATAGACATGGTGGTTGTTACGCTTTATCCATTTGATAAAGTCTCAAGAGAAACAAGAACAGAAGACAAACTTATAGATAGCATCGATATAGGTGGTGTGGCATTGTTAAGAGCAGCCGCAAAAAACCATAGAGATGTAGTGGTTGTATGTGATCCAGAGGATTATGAAAAAATAATAAAAAGCATTGATGAGTGCGGCGATGTTACTCTTCACGATCGAAGAATATTAGCTTTAAAAGCATTTTATAAAACTATGAGATACGATGCAGCTGTCCACAAAGTATTCTCAGAATTGTTTGCATCTGAAAAATTCGAGCATCACACTTTAGAGAGACTTAACAGTTTAAATTACGGTGATAATCCTCATCAGTTTGCTGAACTTTTGCGTGAAATTGATGAAAGCAATTTCAAATTTAAAGCAAATTGGAAACTTTCTCTAAAAGAATTGAGAAACATTTATACAGCTTTTAAAATCTCAAATGAACTGCCAGATGCTGTTATATCTATATCCAACGGTGTACCAACTTATGTTTCTTTAGAACAGGAGATTCCACAAAATGGCAAAAATCTTTACATAAGAAAAGTAGACGAAAATGTTCTTTCCAGACTAAAAAACTTTGAAATAATAATAACTTATGAAATTGATGATAAACTATTCTATAACAGTAACATAAAAATTGTAAAGCTTGAAAAATCACTCGGTATTGAATACGATGAAGTAAAACTTGGTAATTTTGTTGCCCGTCAGGAACTTGATAAAACAAACGGAAAATTTTCTATAACTTCTGGAAATAATTATTCTGAAAACGATATAATCTTAGGCATCACTGTCTCAAAATATGTCAGATCTCACGCGGTGATTGCCACTAAAGATGCAAAAGTAATAGGTGTAGCCAATGACCCAGAAGATCCACTTTTTGCGTTAAAATTACTTATTTCAAAATTAGACTTAAAAGATTCAACTATTGTATCTGACACACCTGTATCTAAAAAATTCGTAGAAATATGTTGTGAAAACGGCGCTAAAACATTGGTAGAACCAGGTGGTAAATATTCTCCCGAAGAATTTGAAAGTTATGACATCACTCTGATACAGACTGGAGTTACTCATTACTCTTTCTAAGAGGTTTAGTGTTATGTATGCAATAGTAACTGAGACTTTTGGAAAATTTATGAAGCTAAAAACAAAAAATGGAGAAATAGTAATAAGGTCTAAAAAATCTGTTCCCAAAGAGGGAATCTCTGTTGAGTTGAAAAGCTCGGGAAATGCTGATTTTTTCGGAAAAATAATAGCTGGCCCATCAAAAAAATTACCATCACTTAAATTTCTCGTTTTTGCGGAAAAGATTTCTAAAAAAAAGCAACATATTGTATCAATTGCATTCTTTCTGGAAGAGTTAAAAGAAAGACTGAAAATTAATAATGAAATTATTAACATCATCAAAAAGTATGTAGAAATTGGGGAAGTTAATGAAGAAATGAAAACTATCGGTTCGTATTTGAACGCATTATCCGGGAAATTTGGGCTGAGATCTTACCAAAATTCTCTTGTATTTACAAATAGAGAAACAGGAGAATTTGAAATTTATACTGAAGACAACACAATAAAGGGTGTTGTTAGAGGCAACTCTATAGAAATCATCTTAAAAAAAATTCCTGAAGATATCGAATTGTTAAAAACATCTCTTGAAAAGCACTTTACTTTTGTAAGTATCAAGAAAGAAGGAATGGAAAATGGAATCTACGCTTGAAACAAAAGAAATAGCTGTGGCTCTAAAATATGAACCTGAAAAAGATTTAGTGCCTTTTGTAGTAGCAAAAGGTAAAGGGAAGCTTGCAAAAAAAATAATAGAAACGGCAAAGAAATCGAAAGTCCCTTTAATAAAATCACCACAACTTGTTCGAGAACTGTTCAAACTAAACATTCTCGAAGAGATACCTAAAAATCTTTACGTAGCAGTAGCCGAAATAATAGCATATGTTGAATCCCGTGAAAAAAGGTGATATTATGAAGAAAATTATATTATTTATATTTTTACTCTTTTCGCTTTTAATAATGGCAGATGTATCTATAAGTGTGGGTTTTTCCATATACTTTGGAAATTTCCAAGACATTCCTGAGTATAGCATCCTTATAAACGTTGGAGAGCCATTAATTGATGTTTACGTAGATGGGGTTTACGCAGGCAAAACAGATGTTTTTGGAAGTTTATTGATAAAATTTTCATCAGCAGGCTACCACACAATTACGTTGGAAGGGGAATATTATTTAAAAGCAACTTATAACTTTTACGTAGATAAAGAAGGAACGTATTTAAACCTTCCTTTGCAACCTGCAGGGAAATTAACAATTTTCTCCAATGTTTATCCTGTAGAAATATATGGAAATGGTATCTATTTTGGAAAAGTATACAGTCTAGAAGACAGCATAAAAATTCCTGTGGGCACTTTTAATTTAATCTTTTCATCCCCAGGGTATGAAAATGCAACTTCCACTGTCACAATAAACTTTCAAGAATCACAGGCTGTAGAAGTGAATTTCATCCCTAAAAAATTGAAAATGTATATTAGAAGCAAAAATAACAGTTTTTCTCCCAATGGTGATTGGTATAACGATAAATGGCAGGTTGAAATTTTCCTCAGCACTTACGCAACAGTAACAATTACTATTGTAAACGATAATAACAAAATAGTATATTTTTATACGTTCAGAGGAAAGCCTAATCTTAACATTTTCACATGGGACGGTTCCAACGTCAGTGATGGAAATTATAAAGTTATTATAAATAGTCAAACAGAAAATGAGAGCAAAACAGTTGAAACATACGTCAGTATTGATCGAAGCAATTACACCTATTTAAAAGAAATAACTTTAAGTTTTATAACAGTCTTTTTTGGATATCTACTTTACAGTATTTTCCAGAATTTACAATAATTAGTTATAATGAGGAGGTAATGACGTGATTACTTATGAAACAAAACAAAAGATAGAAGAAATAAAGAAAAAATACGAAGACATTTTACGGGTTTTTCATCCTGAAGAAAAGGCAGTAGAGCTAAAGAAATTAGAAGAAAAAATGGGAGAGTCTGATTTTTGGAATGACCAGAAAAAAGCACAGGAAATATCCAAAAAGGCGCAGCGTATTAGAAAAATAATTGAAGATATGAAAGAAATAGAAGCTCAACTTGAAGACATAGAAGTTGGTATAGAGCTTGCAGATGAAGATCAAAGTATGGAACAAACTGTTCTCGAGCTTGTTTCAGAAATAGACGAGAAAGTAAGAAAATTTGAGCTTGAACTAATCCTGAATGGAAAGTTTGATTCAAGTAATGCTTATTTAACAATTCATCCTGGTGCCGGTGGAACTGAATCTCAGGACTGGGCATCCATGCTTTTGAGAATGTATACAAGATGGGCTGAAAGAAATGGCTTTGGAGTAGAACTTGTTGATTACCAACCAGGAGATGAGGCTGGAATAAAAAGTGCTACTCTATTTGTAAAAGGTGAATATGCATATGGATATTTAAAATACGAAAGAGGAGTTCACAGACTCGTCCGAATATCACCATTTGATGCAAATAAACGACGTCATACTTCATTTGCTTCAGTAAATGTAATACCTGAAATAGAGGAAGATATTGATATTGAAATAAACCCGGAAGATTTAAGAATAGACACTTACAGAGCCTCTGGCGCAGGCGGACAATACGTAAATAAAACAGAGTCAGCCATAAGAATCACCCACATTCCAACGGGCATAGTAGTGACATGCCAGTCTGAAAGATCACAACTTCAAAACAAAGAAACAGCTCTTAAAGTCCTTAAAGCTCGACTTTATCAGCTCGAAATAGAAAAACGTCAAAAACAGCTCCAGGAAATTCAAGGAGAGTTAAAAGAGATTTCCTGGGGAAATCAAATAAGATCTTATGTTTTCCAACCATACACTATGGTTAAAGATCATCGAACGAACGTAGAAACGGGGAATATTGAAGCAGTCATGGATGGAGATATTGATATGTTCATAGAAGCAGAACTTACACACTTTGCAAAAAGAAATACCGAATAAAATATTTCAAGAGGTGGTTTCAATGGGAAAAGTATTTGTGGTTACCTCTGGAAAAGGTGGAGTAGGAAAAACCACCATTTCTGCGAATCTTGGATGTGTTTTAGCAAAACAGGGGGAGAAAGTTTGTTTAATTGATGCAGATGTTGGGTTAAAAAATTTAGATGTGGTTCTGGGATTGGAGAACAGAATTATTTACACAAGTCTTGATGTAATCAAAGGAAATGTTACCGCAAAAGAGGCTCTTGTTAGACACAAAATAATTAAAAGTCTCTATCTTCTTCCAGCTTCTCAAGTGGCAACAAAGGAAATGGTATCACCTGAAGATATGAAAGCTATTGTTAACGATCTCAAACCTCATTTTGATTACATTATTATCGACTCACCTGCAGGAATAGAAAGAGGATTTAGAAATGCAGCCGCTCCAGCAGAAACTGCACTTGTAGTAACCACTCCTGAACTTCCTGCTATTTCGGATGCTGATAGGGTCATAGGTTTACTTGAAAACTTCGGCTTCGATGAAAATCGCATTTTTCTGTTACTTAACAAATTCAAAATTCACATGGCAAAAAAAGGAGACATGCTTTCACAAGCGGATGTTGAAAAAGCTCTTGCAATAAAACTTCTTGGAGTGATACCAGATTCTGAAGAAGTAATAATCGCAACCAATAAGGGTATACCTGTTGTTTTAGAAGATGGGATGGGAATTTCCAGAAGTTTTGAAAACATAACCAGAAGACTTCGAGGAGAAGAAGTTCCAGTTTCTGAAGACATTCACTCTAATAGCAAGGGGTTCTTTGATTTACTCCGAGGGTTCTTCAAAAAGAGGTGATAGGGATGTGGCTGCTCGATATATTCAAAAAAAGAAAAAGAAAAAACTCAAAGGAAGAAGCTCTCGAAAGACTCGAAAACATTATTTCCCGCAGAAGAGAACCTATTAAAAAAATTCCTATAGACGAATTTGAAAGTAATTCTGAAGAAATCAAAAAAGCCGTTGTAAATATGGTTGCTGAAAAATTTAATGTACCACACGAGAGGGTGAAAGTAGATTGCCAGGAACAGGACGGTTACGTAATAATAGTCACAAATATAAATTTCAGGTAGCGCTTTTATTCATAATCTTTTCTGGAACGTTTTTAATTTCTGGTTGTGGAATATTATTAGACAATATTATCCCGGATTTTCAAAATGAAAAAAAAGTAGAAGTTGAAGCAATATATCAGGGATATTACTTCGGTGAAGCAAGCATAACGTACAATGATTTAATTTCTATAGAATTTGAAGGAACAATATCTGTCAATGATATCTCAAAACAAATTAATTCTTCTGGACCTATAGAATTTGATAGATATATCCCTACAAACTCTCTGGAAACATTCTATGTGACTGCAAAAAACAATTCTACAATCAACGTCGATTTAGTAGCAACCCTTACATACTATTCAACAACATCAGAAACCAATCCAACCAGAGAAAGTACTTCGATAGTATTTCACTATTTAGATTCAACTTCTCTTGACCTTTTGAATTTTAACAATTTAAAATTAATATTTGGATTCTCAAATCCAGATTATTCCCCAATATTTTTAGCACTAACTGAAAACGATTTTACTGAAAAAAAAGCAGAAAGCGATGGAGATTACATAAACGACATTTTATATACCATAGGAACTTATAAAGGTGTAAATATAACATTTTCTACAATAGGACTTAAAGAAGTGATTTCTGGTATGCCACATGCTCGATTTGTTTTACCACTGGACTGGAACGGAACAATATATTCTCAAACAGATAATTTTCCAGTGGAGCTGATAAAATGAGAAGCAAAAGAAAAAAAAGAACTTCAAAGACATATCAAAAAAGAAACAATCATAAAAAAAACAAATTCGGATTTTTTTTATATATACTACTTGTAACCATTCTAAGCTTGTTTTTGTTTGTCACATTAATAAGTTCATATATTAGATATAAAATAAATCTCAAAGAAGTAGAAAATCTTAAAGAAAAATACGAAACATTATCAAAAGAATACCAGAGAAAATTGGCGCTTTATCAACGATTCCAGAAAATAGCTGAGGAACAAAAAGAAAAAGAAGTTCGAAAGGAGCTCGATACACAAAGATGAAAGAAAAGTACGTTGTCACAACATCTTACAGACCAACAAAAGAATGTGTACGTATCGCTCATAAACTGGCCAATAAGTTTGATGCAAAATATATAAATAGAAGGCATGTAAATGAAAAATTAGAAAAAGGCTTGATAGATTTTTATTATGTTGTGGAAAAAGATTTGACTTTAGCCATAAAATGGAAAAACGGTGAGTTTTTCTTTCATCAAGGAATTTCTAAAATCAGAATGGAAAACATCAAAAATGGGCATAAAGATTATCTTATAGAATCTATTAACCCTTCTCCCGATGATGTAATTTATGATGCAACTTTTGGCCTTGGTTCTGAAGCAATTTTACTCTCAGCTTTTGTGCCAGATGGAAAAGTTATTGGCACGGAAGGTTCAATTCATATATATCGCGTCGTCAAGTGGGGACTCAAATATTATAAAACGAATGTGGAATGGATTAAAGATGCACTAAAAAGAATTGAATTGCATTATGGAAATTATAAAACTTTCATAAAAAATGTTCCCGACAAACACTTCGATATAGTGTATTGTGATCCTATGTTTGAAAATCCAATATATGAAAGCAGCTCACTAAATCCGCTAAGAACGTTCGCAGTATATGACCCATTAAATTTTGAAGATATTGAAGAAATGATACGAATAGCAAAAAAGCGCGTGGTAATAAAGACACTAACTCGCGATGCGTTATTTGACAAAATAAAATCTTTGTTTAATAGAACATACCTTTCAAAAAAGAGTGGAGTAATATACGGAGTAATAGAATTGTAAAACTCAGGAGGTGTCACCGTGGGCTTTTTCAACAAACTCAAAGATGGTTTGAAAAAAACTCGAGAAAACTTTTTTGGAAAATTTAAAAAAATATTGTCCGGTAAAACTCTAAATGACGAAATCCGTGAGGAAATAGAAGAACTGTTGATTCTTTCAGACGTTGGCTTTGAAGCTACCCAATATATTTTAGAAAAACTCGAAGAAATAAAAGGAGGAGACCCATTTGATAACTTAAAAAATATCATCGAAGATTTACTATCAGGCGACAACGCGCTAAACATACCCGAAACTCACCCCTTTGTTATAAATATGGTAGGAGTTAATGGTTCCGGAAAAACAACAACTGCCGGGAAGCTTGCAGCACTTTTCTCCTCACAGAATAAAAATGTGGTTTTAGCAGCCTGCGATACATTCAGAGCTGCTGCCATAGACCAGCTTAAAATCTGGGCGGAAAGAACAAAATCTTCGTTTATCGCCCATTCAGAAGGAGCTGATGCAGCAGCAGTAGCATATGATGCTGTTAAACACGCACAGGCTAAAAGTAAAGACATTGTTATATTAGACACAGCCGGACGACTTCACACAAAAAGTAACCTTATGGAAGAATTGAAAAAAATAAACCGGGTAATTAAAAAGGTAGTGCCAGACGCTCCTCATGAAGTCTTACTCGTTATCGACGCTGTTACAGGGCAAAACGGTTTACAGCAGGCTAAAGTTTTCAAAGATGCTGTTAATGTCACAGGAATAATTCTCACAAAATTAGATGGAACGGCAAAAGGTGGTATAGCTATAGCTATAGCAAAAGAACTTGGCATACCAATAAAGTTCATAGGCGTTGGAGAAAAAATTGAAGACTTAAGGCCATTCAACGCTCATGAATTTGTAGAAGCGCTCCTGGAAGGTGATACTGTTGAAAATACTATGGGATAAGGAATATAAATGTCCATACTGTGGGAAAAGTTTCTCTTCAAAAAAAGTTTTTATTGATGCAATAAAGCTTGAAAAATATGACGATGATTTAAAACCAATATATAAAAACGTAAATCCAATATACTATCAACCCATAGTATGTCCATTTTGCAATTATACTGAATATGAAACAGAATTTGAAAAGTCATTGAGCCCCATAATTACACAAAAATTAGAACCTACTTTAAAAAAAATCAAAAAACTAAATCTTACTGACGTTCGAAATCTTGACGACGCCATTAAAGCGTTTGCGATGTTAATAATAGTCCTTACTGTAAAAGATGAACCATGTAAACTTGGTGATGCTTATTTGAAAAGTGCATGGCTTTTAAGAGAAAAAGGAGATGAAAAAGAAGAAAAAATCGCCCTGGCTCATACTTTAAAACATTTTGAAAAGTGTTATAGATATTCAAACGTTGAAGGAAAAATGGAAGAAAAAATATTATTTTACCTGGGAGAAATAAATAGACAATTTGGCAGAAAAAAAGAATCAATTGAATGGTTCTCACAGCTTATGAAAAGGCATGGAAAAAGCTCATCATATTACGTTAAGGTGGCGAGGGATAGATGGCAAAGTATGCGTGGCTCTCACTGATAATATTCATACTTATCACAATTTTTTCGGGATGTAATTTTGTCTCTCAAGATGAGTTTTCATCCTTAGTATTTCGTGTAGAAAATCTTGAGCAACAAATAAAATATAATGCCAATAAAATCGAAAATATAGAATCAGAACTATCGAAAATTAGTTCCCGGATAAATGTACAAATAGACAGTATTGATGAGAGAGTAAAAAAGCTTGAAAAAAACTACAATTATCAGTACTTAGAAAATTTTATCAAAAAGGTAGCCAAAGAACTTGCAAATGTGCAAAGTCAGTTAAATCAAGTCACAGCGGAACTTTCCGCTTTTGATTTGAAAACTTTTATATATCGTATTAACTATGTAGAAGACCTTGCAAAAAATCTGGAATTAGATAAAGTAAATAATAAATTAAACGATATTTCAACAAGATTTGAAAATTCCATAGAAGAAGTTTTGAAAATGGAAAGAAAATTAAAAGAAATCGAGACAACTGTTTCTGCACTTCAGAGTACTGTAATAGAATTACAGCAGGTTAAAAGTGCTACCAACACTTCTTATGTTCAGGCTTCAACTTTGATAATGCAACAATTAAATAAAATTTCTCTTCTTGAAAAAGAAATTACACAGTTATCCAGAAAAGTAGAAAAAATCAGTTATCTTCCGGAAAAAGAAAGTTTAGAACGCAATTTAGCCCTAACACGTCAAATATCTGAAGAACTTTCTTTTTTAAAGACGCAGTTTTCAAAAACAGATATAGTAGATCTTCTAAAACTTAGAACAGGATATATAAATTACATCATAAGACCTGGAGACACTCTTTACCAGATAAGCACCGCATTTAAACTTGGTAAGGAAGGAATATCACGAATAATTTCCATAAATAATATTAAAGATCCAAAAAGAATCAGGCCAGGTCAGGTAATAAAAATCCCGGTTGACAATCCAAAGGACTTTATAAAAATCCCGATAAAAATATCTCCTGAAAATATTGTGGGATTTTTTGGAGAAACAAAAGATGGTGTTCAAAATCTTGGAATAGACATAGAAGCATATGGGAAAAACATCTACCCAATACTTCCTGGAAGAGTGACAGTTAAAGGAAACAATGTGTTGTACATTGATCATGGAAGCGGTATAACTGCTGTTTATCGAGGACTGGAAACAAATTATCAGGAAGGTGATTGGGTTGTAACAGACAAACCTCTTGGGCAGAGTTTAACCATTTTTCATTTTGAAATCTGGATTGACGGGGAACCCCGTGACCCATTTAAACTTTTTTTTGATTTTGCAGGAACATTTGACGTGACGTTTTACACCCCATGGGACGATGGGAAAATTCCAGAGCATCCGACTTTTAGATTAACAAGACTTGGCAGTGTTCCTAAAGAATGGTACACAGTAGCAGTCGACCCAACAGTTATTCCATTGGGAAGTCTTGTGTATATTCCTATGTTGAAAAAATTATTATTTGTAGCTGAAGATACAGGAAGTGCTATTAAAGGAAAAAGATTAGATATTTACATTGAAGATGTGAGAATTGCGCGAATTAACAGTACAAGACCTTTTGAAGTATACATATTAAAAAATAAGAATTGGAGGTAGATTAAAGTGGCAGTGACAATGAAAAGTGAATACGCTTTAAGACTTCTCTTAATACTTTCAATAGAAAATAGAAGACTCAGCACTTCAGAAATTGTAAGAAAATGTAGAACAAAGCTTCCCTATGAATTTGCACAAAAAATACTCTCAGAGCTTGTTAATGCGGGGATATTAACTTCTTCACGAGGAAAATTTGGTGGATACAAACTTGCAAAAGATCCAGAATCAATAACCATTCTCGATGTGGTAAATTCTGTAGATGATATGAAGAGTGCTATAACATGTTTTGTTGACCCATCAAAAATTGAATTTCCCGAACTCTGCTCAATAAACGAAATATGGCAGCTTGTTATGAATAAATTTGAAGAGTCGTTAAAATCTGTCACTCTTGAAGAGCTTAAAAAATCATACTTGAAGAAGTGTGAAGAACTTGAAAGGAGGAATTTAAAATCGCAAAAGTTGGAATAGGCCTAAGTGGTGGTGTGGATAGTGCAGTTGCGCTTCATTTACTATTAAAAGAAGGTCATAATGTAACAGCATATCACATAAAAACAGTTCCAGATACATTATATTTAACCAAACAAATAAAGCACAAAGTGTGCTGCAGTCCGTCAGATACATTTGATGCAAAAAAAATCGCAAAACATTTTAATGTAGAATTTAAGATCGTTCATTTAGAAAAAGACTTTTCTAATACAGTAATAAAATATTTCGTCAAAGAATATAAAAATGGACGAACCCCCAATCCGTGTTTCTTCTGCAATGACTGGATAAAATTTGGTGTTTTATTTGAAAAAATGCTAAACGACGGAATGGACTATGTAGCTTCCGGACACTACGCGAGAATTATAAACGGAAAATTATATAAAGCAGTTTCTCCCGATAAAGATCAATCGTATTTTCTTGCGTCCATAAAAAAAGAAAAACTTTCAAAAATTTTACTTCCAAATGGTATATATACGAAAGAAGAAATTAGAAAAATTGCAAAAAGTTTAAATATCCATGTACACGACAAAAAGGAATCTCAAGACCTGTGCTTTATACCAGACAACGATATATTTTCTTTTTTAGAAGAAAACAAAGTAACAATGAGGAAAGGGTTAATAATAGACTCCCATGGAAATGTGCTGGGCACCCATAAAGGCATTCAAAATTATACTATAGGTCAAAGGAAAATTGGTGTTGCAACGGGAAAAAAACTATACGTAAAATACAAAGATCCAGAAAAGAACCTGTTAATTGTCGCTTCAAAAGAAGAACTTTACAACACTAAATTTATAGTAGAGCACGTTAATTTTCTTCAGAATGTTTCAGAACATTTCGAAGGTTATGTTAAAGTAAGGAAAAAATTTAAAGAAGTTTATTGCAAAGTTAGCATAAAAAATGGTAAGCTATATGTTAATACAGAAGAACCTATTTTTGCAATAACCCCTGGACAAATCGCTGTCTTTTATGACAATGATAACGCAGTTATAGCTGCGGGAGTGATTAAAGAGGAGGGATGGAATGCTTAAAACACTTATAACAGAAAAAGAGCTGGCAAAACGAATCAAAGAATTAGGATCAGAGCTAACAGAATATTACAAACCAAAAACCGATACAATTCATGCAGTTTGTGTGTTGAAAGGGGCTATTCACTTTTTCACTGAACTTGTCAAAAACATAGATCTAAACGTAGAGTACTCTTTTATTCACGTTTCAAGTTATACCGGTACCGAATCGTCCGGTAAAATCAGGGTGAAAAGCTGGATTGATGAACCCATAGAAGGAAAACACGTACTCGTTGTAGAAGACATACTTGACACAGGGTTAACCCTTTCTTATATACTCGGATACCTTCAGAGGTACAAACCTGCCGATTTAAAAGTAGTTTCCCTTTTAAAAAAGAAAGGAAAGAATCCAGAAGTTGATGCTGACTTCATTGGATTTGAAATAGAAGATAAATTTGTAATTGGTTATGGATTGGACTATGATGAAAAATTCAGAAACATACCATTTGTAGGGTATCTTGAATGAAAATGAAAACATTCTTTTTAACTGTATCCATAGTAATATGCCTTGCAATGCTAATTTTTATTCCTCTTCCATGGTTAAAAATCCTATATTCTATGTTTTATTCTCCTATTCCCGGGAGAACTAATTTTCTGGTTTTAGGTCTTGATAGAAACATTCAAGGAACACGAAGAACTGATGTCATAATATTTGCAAGTATAGATACTTCTTCCCGGAAGGTAATTTTAAGCAACATTCCAAGAGACCTCATTTATAACGATCATAAAATAAACTCGATATTCCAGAATGAAGGTCTGGACAAATTAAGTCAAATAATAAAAGAACTTACCGGACAGAATATTGAAAAATATATTATTCTGGACTATAGTGTTATAAAATTAGTAGGCGACACCATAGGTCCAATAGAAGTTTATGTAAACGAACCTATGAAATATACTGACTATTCTCAAAATCTATTTATAAATTTCGAGCCAGGGTATCACAAACTCAATGGCTCCGAGCTTCTTGCTTTTATCAGGTACAGAAAAGATGCAAACGGCGATATAGCAAGAATTGAAAGGCAAAAATATGTCATAAACAAGTTAATAGAAACCGCTTTTAAAAAGGACATATTCACACTATCTCATTTATATAAAAGTGTGTTCAAACAAATAGAAACAAATCTCAAAACAGGAGAATTAGTTTATTTTGCCGCTCAATTTAGAAAAGGGCTTTCTATCCTGAGTATAAATTTTCCAATTAAGTACGACAAAAAAGGTAATATATATGCTGGAAACCTGAAAAATTTTAAAAAAGAAATATCAATTGAAAAACAGTTAATCAAAACAAAAAAGTACAACTTTTACGTCCTTAACAACACCTCAAACCAGAGTAGAACATACAATGTAAATCTCTACTATATGTGGAAAGCTGCTAATTTTCCTCCAGAAAATGTTTATAATTTAAAAAACTTAAAAATAGCAAGCGATACTGTATTTTTATTAAATAATAATTTAAACCCTGAAGAGATTAAAAATATCGCCCAGGTCGTTCATCCTAAAAGAAAATTTCTCGTTAAGCACGCAGAAGAGTCTTTAGAAAATTACTACAGAATAATAGATGCTCTCTCTTCCGAAAGAACATACTTAAGATTCCCCATCGATTTTATTGTGGTTCTTTCCCAATAAATTCTTTTTTCAACTTTTGCGTATAAATATGGGCTAATCTTGTCGGCTCAGGAAGTTTATATCCATTCAAAAAAAGTTTGGTAATATGCAAACTACTTTGAAGATCAATTAAATTACCTGGAGAAATAAAAATTGGTTTTGTTTTCTTTTTACTTCGAAAAGCTATTCCTATTGTTTTATCATTATATTTTATGTAAGAATAACTATAAACTTCCTCAGGAACATTTTCATAGTTTCCTACCAATTTTCTTTTTGCAACACCAATTGTTGGTTTTTCAATGAAAAGTCCCATATGACTGGCTATTCCCATAAACCTTGGATGAGCTATACCATGTCCATCAAAAAAAACAACATCAACTTCTGTTTGCAACTTTTCCCATGCCTTTAAAAACACCGGACCCTCTCGAAAGGCAAGCAATCCTGGAACGTAGGGAAATTCTATCTTCTGAACGTGGTAAACAACATCTTTAATATCAAAATTTCTGTCAAGTACCACAATAACCGCCAGTCCATATTCCCCAAAAAACGAAAGATCAACACCTGCTACCAACGAAACATTATGGACATTTGTATTAAAATTTAACAATTCCTTCAACCTGTTCTGAATATCTATTGCTTCTTTTGGAGATACATTCCAACTATGCAAATTTCTAAAAAACATATCTTATCTCTCCTTAAGAGCGCTTTTTTACATTACTTCGGTTTTTTCGCCCAATAGATAGCACGTTGTGTAAATTCATTTATAGGCTCTTCTGCATAACTTCCATATTTCTTTTCAATAACAAATCCCGCATCACCCATCCATTTTTCCATTTCTTGAACTGTTGGAACATATTTAACATACTTTTCCTCTTTAACAAAAGTCTCTCCAGACTTTAATCTAAGTTCAAACCGACGGATTCCAGATACTAATTGCTTTTCAACATCATATTCTTCATTAACGAGCATGTATCGGCCATAGTTCCCCGAACTATCTGTACCTTCAAAAATTATTCGTTCTCCGGGATAACCAAAGAATTGTTCAGGATGGATAAAATAATTGTTATCCAGATACATATGACCTCCTGGTTTAAGCGCAAAATACGCTTTTTGAATAAATTTCTGCTGAGCACTTTTAATATCTTCCGAAACAATATTGAGTAAAATATTTCCCCCTAAAATTACAACGTCATATTCTTTACCCCATTCCGCTGTGGTTGCATCTGCCTGAATTACTGTAATATTATTAATTCCATAGGCCTTTTCAAAGAGTTTTGATATCATTAAATTATCCATATCCAGCCCCGTCATTATATGCCCATCTCTGGCAAGCGGTATAAGAATACGTCCGCTGCCACAACAAACTTCAAAAATGCATTGTTTTTTGTTGTTTCCTATTAATTTTTTGATAAGTTCAACATCCTCTGTTTCATTAACTATTTGATCATAAAGTTCAACCTGCCATGAATGTAAATCCCTATCGTAAGATTTCATATTCACAAGATCTCCCCCTTATTATACAAAATTTTTTTGAATTTACAGATCATTCAAGCAATTTAGCCATACAATATTCATCAACATATACGCCATTTACAAAAAGTGAATGCTTTTTGAGGCCTTCAATTTTAAATCCCATTTTCCTATACAAAGCAATCGCAGCCTTATTGTGGGTCATAACAGTTAACTCCAGACGATGCAATTTCCTGGAACGTGCCCATTCTTCCAGTTTCTGAAACAATCTGGTGCCAATACCCTGCCCTGTAAAATTTTGCAATATTCCTATCACAATGTAGACAGTATGTTTATTTCTTCTAAATCCTCCTCCATAGCCCCCTATAAATCCAACTAACCGCTCACCACTCTCCACAACAAATACTATTTGATTGTCTCTTGATAATACATTTCTTATTATATTTCGCTGTTCCTCCACTGTAGTCGTTCTTTCACCAGCTTCAAGCAACATAAACTGAGTTTCTTCATCAAGTTTTTTTCGAAGTTCCAAAAACCTTAGTGCATCACTTTCTTTAATTTCTCTTATGATCACAACATCCCCCCTTTATTTCATAATTTCTTAAACCTTTCAAACATGAAATAAAAAAACTCAATATTTACCTTACTTTTCAATGTCTCATTAAGATGCATCTCAATTATCTCTCTTAAAATTTCTGCCAGCATAATCGCACCTTCTGGTAAATAAGAAGGACCAGAAAAATCCATAGCTTTGATTAGTTTTTCCCGCAAATTTTT
This sequence comes from Thermosipho ferrireducens, assembly GCF_017358165.1. Classification (NCBI taxonomy): domain Bacteria; kingdom Thermotogati; phylum Thermotogota; class Thermotogae; order Thermotogales; family Fervidobacteriaceae; genus Thermosipho; species Thermosipho ferrireducens. The sequence continues at coordinate 1,902,450 of NZ_CP071446.1, forward strand.
ATCTAACTTTTCGTGTAATCTCTTGAAACCAAGTTTAGAATTGTCTCTATCATAAAAATACCGTAATATCGCAGCTAAATCTGCACTTAAATGATTTGTCAATCTTGAAGCCCATATTAAATCCTTTCTAAGATACGCTGTTTCAAATTCAAGCATAGTAAACGCAAAACTATTAAAATATCGCAAAAACTCTTTCTCACTTATAGCTAATTTCTCTGCTTTATAATTGTCAAGTAAATTTTCAGGATCATAAATTATTTTTATTTCATCTGTCATTGATAAAGTATCATGAGTAACAGTATATAAATCAAAATGCAGTCCATTATCAAAAACTGCAACTATTTGTGGCCCAACAAAATTTACTTCACTCCAATAAATTAACGGCCTATATTGCTTTAAATAATGTAATCGTTTTTTTAAAAACTCTTCCAGACTATCACTTTTCACCAAACAATAAAAATCCACATCAGAATAACTATCCATTTCATTGCGTGCCAATGAACCTTTAAGAAACATCGAACGAACATTCTTATCTTTTTTAATAGCTTCAGAAATTACTTTAATCGCTTTTAATTGTTCCATTTCTCATTCCTCCAGCAACTTCCATTTTCAATGTAAGTTAAATTCTCAATAACTTTTCTTCAACTGGTTTAATACAAACTTGCCGTAATCAGTGTATCCTTTAAACTTTTTCGTAAACATTTGTGGCTCCCATTTATCGTCATACCAGCAAGCAATCCATCCTATGTTGTTTTTTACTAAATATTCCATCAGAACTTTTCCGTAACTATTTTCATCTCCTATAAGATATTTTTGATTTGTTGTATTTCTATTTTCGTCCATAAATCCCCATTCTGTTATTACAACGGGATATATTTTTGAGATTTTTCCAAAATAATAGTCCCATAACACCCTGTTATGTGCTGGATATATATGCGAAGCATACGCAACATTTTTATCCAATATCGGTAATCTTTTCACCCATGAAATATCTTTCGAATAATCAATACCACCTACTATTATCAACTGGTAAGCCTTTTGCTCTCGTATTAGTTTCACAATTTCTGTTGCGCTCTCATGCCAGGCTTTTGCCGTAATGTTTGATGGTTCATTAAATATTTCAAAGATAACATTGGGAACATCTTTAAAATAATTAGCCGTTTGTCTCCAGAATTTAATCGTTAATTCCTTCGGAGAAGTATCAACATCTGACATATTTTCTCCTACACCAGTATTTATATTACCTATATAATGCCAGTCTATTATCACATACATCCCCAATTCACCAGCCCAGGAAACTATGGGATCCAGATAACGCCAAATGTAGTATTCATCTTTAACCCAACTTTCTGGATGAACAGGAATTCTAACAACATTTGCTCCTGTCTCGCTGATTTTAACAAAAAAATCTCTTTTAAACATATTCCTGCTATGTAACCTTGCTGGATCAGGGGGCATTAAGCCCCTGAAAATTACAATTTTTCCATTAGCATCAAGGATTTGTGAGCCTTTTACACTTAAAAAAGATGGAAAAGTCTCTATTCTCTCATTATAAAATACACCTTTTCGTTTTACTGGAAAAAGTAATTTCCCATTTTCAGAAAATATTACAAACAAAACTAACATTACTAACAACGTAATTAATATACCCAAAAAAACTAATATCGCTCTAAACAATCTCTTTGCCATTATCCCTCCACTTTATCCCACAAAATTTAATTTATATAAATTTTTAGAGCTATAACCCTAATTTTTTTAATAATAACAAAAAAATATATCTAAATTAGAACATTTTTTGCTATTCTTGTCAACTATTTTTTTAAACCAATCAAAGACTTTACAGGTGGAATTTTTATTCTAAAAACTATTAACAACATAATTTATAGATATAAATAATTTTGCAAAATTATACTATTCTGCTATAATTTGCGTGTTTCACAGTAATAATAAATTCAGGAGGCTTTAATTATGGTGTCAATTAAAAAACTTGAAAAATTTGTTGAATCTTTTTATCAAAACAAAGATATGATGCACAATCTATCACATATAAAAAGAACACTCAAAGCAGTTAAAAAGATAACAAACTATTATAACAACATAGACAGGGACTTAATAGTTTACAGTGCTTATTTTCACGGCATTATTTATGAAAAAGAAAATCTGATACGTAAATTCTTAGAAACTGAAGGATTGTCAGGTGAAAAAATCAACAAAATAATTCAGGTTTCATGGGAATCACAAAAAGAAAAAATCCCTGAAACTCTGGAAGGAAAAATTCTTCACGACGCTCATTTAATTGAAGGTGGTACTACTTTTTTAATTGTAAAATCTTTAATTACTGGAACTTTGCGAGGTCAAACTCTGGAAGAAACCATAGAATATATCGAGAAAAATATTTTAGGCAAATTTTCCTGCTATCTTCCAGAAACAAAAGGTATTTACAATAAGAAAGAAAAGTTTGCAAAAAAATTCCTGGAAGACTTAAAAGAAAATTTGTAATATATAACTATTTTTTGAATGTCAACTTCATTAATTTTAATTTGACAGAAAAAATTTTTTATGATAGAATTCCACATATTAGTATATTAATTTTTATATTAATTTGTGTGTTCCGTTGTTTAATTCTTATTTAAAGTATAGTTGTAAGTCTAAATGGAACAGCTTCCACCAAAACTATAGAAAATCTTATATGAGTAATATAAAGCGCATTTATTAAATACAAAAACAACCTTATTTTTCATTAATAAAAAGGGGGAATTAGCATGGAAAAAGTCGTCGGTGTATGCGGATGTATCTGCAGTGATTGCAGGCTTTTTGGAAAGGAATGCGGTGGATGTTTCGCCATAGAAGGCAAACCTTGCTGGCTTCACGAAGTGAACCTTGAAATTTGTGATTTTTATGAATGTAGTGTAATTAACAAAGGATTAAAGCATTGTGGTGAATGCGAAGAGATTCCATGTGACAAATTCTGGAAAAACAAGAATCCTAAATGGACAGAAGAACAGCATAAAAAAATTGTAGAAGAAAGAGTTATCTTACTCAAAAAACTGGCTCAAAATTGATTTTTAGTTAGCTCAAACAATATTCATTAATATAATTTGTGAAAAAATTCAAAAACTTTTAGGGGAATCTTTTATGGTTATTGATTTACATAATCATTGTGAGTTGTCAAAAAATACTGACTTAAAACTAACAGACTATGTTAAAAGAGCAAAAGTATTGAATATTTCTTTGGCAATTACTGAACACAATCGCCTATACAATGTCCAGGGAAAAGTTAATGGAGTCCATGTATTTTCTGGAATAGAAATTCTCAATGATTATGGTGATTTTATAGTATTTGGTGCTCCAGAGAGCTGTGTTGAACTCAGGAATAACATTTTTGAATTTATCGACTATGTCCATAAATCTGGTGGAGTTGTTATAGCAGCTCATCCATTTTCCGGTTATGGAGTTTGCAGAATTAATAAAAATGGATTAGCAAACGAAATCATAAAATTAGTCGATGCGATAGAAGTATACAACGGAAAAGCAGAACGTAGGTTCTGGCAACAGGCCGAAAAACTGGCAAGAATCTATAAAAAACCAGGCACAGGTGGTAGTGATGCACATAATGTTTCTGATCTATTTAAAGTAGGAACCCAATTTTTTGAAAAAATTGAAAACATTTACGATTTAGTTAAAGCCATAAAAGACGGAAAATGTAAACCGGTGTTAATAGATAAACACAAATAATTAAATAACCTATTAGCACTATTTACTATGTTTATTTTCAATAATCATTGAATTTGAAATTCATGTTTTGAAGGAGGCTTCTTCGTGAGCTTTATTAGCTATGGAAATTACGAAATATATTATGAAACAATCGGCAAAGGAGAACCTTTATTCATGATTCATGGAAATACCGCTTCATCTAAAATGTTGAAAGAAGAAGCAATATACTATTCAAATTTTTATAAAATAATATTGGTTGATATGATAGGCCATGGCAAATCCAGAAAAATGGAGGTTTTTCCTGAAGATTATTGGGTAGAAAATACCAAAGTATTAGTTGAACTGTGTGACAAGTTAAAAATAAATAAAGTAAATATTTTAGGCACCAGCGGTGGTGCAATTGTAGCACTTAACTTTGCAATTAATAAACCTGAGATTGTTAACAAAGTTATTGCAGATAGTTTCATAGGTGAAAAACTGACAGTACCCGAAGCTCAAAGAATAAAAGAAGAAAGAGAAATCGCAAAAAAGAATGGAGCAGTTAAATTCTGGAAATACATGCATGGAAAAGACTGGGAAAAAGTTGTAGATGCAGATAGTAAGATGTTAATTAATTACGCCAGAAAATACAGGAATAATTTTAAAAATAGCTTAAATAAAATTTCCTGCCCTGTCCTTATTACGGGAAGTTTGAAAGATAATTTAATAAACGATATCGGCAAAAGACTAACTAATGTTGCAAAGCAAATAAATTCATCATTAACAATATTTACATCTGAAGGAGAACATCCGTTAATGCTGAGTAGAAAAGAACTTTACAGGAATATAGCTATAAAATTCTTAAAAAATAATTTATAACTATAAAAAAATAATATTCACAGCAGAGAGGGTGAGTATATGAAAAAAGGGGATAAATTATACGTTAGAGTAGATTACAAAGTTGAAGGTAATAATCTCAGTCAAAATGATCTTGAAGATCATTATAAATATTTAAAAGAGATCGCAGCCAAAAGATATTTAGTTGGAGGTGGTTTTTTAGATAGAAACGGAGGAATGGTACTTTTTGAAGCCAGAAATTTAAAAGAAGCTATAGAGATTGCAGATAACGACCCTTTGATAGAAAGAAAATTCTATACCTACGAACTATTTGAGTGGAAATTAACAATTCTTTCAGAAGAAATACAAAAAGATAAATCCAGGTAAATCAAGCACAATCAGACAACAAAGTTTACTCTGGAAATAGGAGGAATAAAAGTTGAAATCAATTTTGAATAACTGTTTTTTACTAATTATACCAATACTAATATGGAACCTGCTTTTTGCTCATAAATTAATTGAAGCTGGTTATCCAATTTCCACAATAAAAGTTAAAAGGTTAGAATGGCTGGAAAATACTTTGAGATTTGCGGTTTTTATAATTCCATTATTTATGAAATTTAACGTTTCTGATATACATTTTTTGAGATATCTTACTTTATATATCGCTGGAATTTTGATATATTTTGCAGCGTGGTTAATGATTATATATTTTCCAGAAAGTAAATGGAGCACATACAAGATAGGCCTTTTAGCTCCAGGATATACACCTACTATCTGGTTAATTGCTATTGGACTGCTGGGAAATTTAAAAATTTACATTTATTTATCCATAGCTTTTGTTATTATTCACACCCTTAGTTCATACTTTAAACTTAAAATAGCAAATGTTAAAGATTAGCGAGGTTGCGAGGATTGGCTAGGTTGGTAAGGCCTGTCCTGAGCATGGAGTGTGAAAGATCTTGCGAGGTTGGCGAGAGTTGGAAAAAAAGATCCTTCGTCGCTATGCTCCTCAGGGTGACAGGAAAGGAGTTTTCGGAATGATCTCCTTTTTTGTCATTCCAAACCCAAAAGGTGATGAATCTTATAATTAGAGAGAGCTGGCGAGATTAGATATCACTATCCGAGCCTGTTTCAAAAAGCAATAGTATAAAAAAATTCTTGTTTTTCATTCTTTTAGCATATAAAACAAAGAAATTCCAATAAATAAGTATAAACGTAAGGGGGTAATGTAATGAAACAATTCCTGGGAAAGACAGTAACAGTGAAAGTTGATAGACCTATTGGTTCAAAACATCCGGAATATGGGTTTTATTATCCCGTAAATTATGGCTATGTACCAAACACCCTGTCTGGCGATGGAGAAGAAACAGATGCTTATATATTGGGAATTTATGAACCAATAGTTGAATTTACGGGAAAGGTTATAGGAATAATTCATAGAAAAAATGACAATGAGGATAAACTGGTTGTAGCTAATAAAAACGCTTTGTATAGTAGAGAAGAAATTCGTGTATTAACAGATTTTCAAGAAAGATTTTTTGACATAGAAATTATTGCCCTTGAATATTTGAAGCAGTCTATAAGAAATACTGTAAGAGGTATTATCAGGAGGGGCGATGAAATCCTTGTAGTGGAAGAAAAAGATGAAATAAAAGGGAAATACTATTATCTTCCTGGAGGAGGAATTGAATTTTTAGAAAAAAGCGATGATGCAATTTACCGCGAAATAAGGGAAGAGTTGGAATGTGAAATTCACAACATAAAATACAAAGTTACAATTGAAAATCTTTTTGAGATTAATGGAATTAAATGCCACGAAATGTGTAGAATATACGAGTTAAAAGTAAGTGAAGAAATGTATCAAAAAGAAGAAATTAATATCACAGCTGATATTTTTCCAAACATCGCAAAATGGGTAAATATAAAAGAATTTAAAGAAAAGAAAAAAGTTCTTTATCCCGAAAAACTAATTGATATGTTGTAAGGTGAGACGAACACGTCTGGAATAACTAAAATTTACCCTTATTTCTTTATAAGTGTTAACAAAAATTTTTAACCGGAGATGAACAATTAATGATATTTTTCGATAAATGATAATTTCGAGGGGTTGATAAAATCAACAGAGAGAAATGGATAAAAGAAAAACGCCGTATGGCTGAAAAACGTTATGACACGATATTTTCCGTTGATTATGATAAAAAATGGGGCAAAATTGATAAAACACATAAAAGTTTTTTATCGAAATTTTTAAGTTTTTTACCGGAAAAATGTAAGATTCTGGATGCGGCATGCGGTACAGGAAAATATTGGAAATTAATACTGGAAAATAATTGTCAGGTCGTAGGAATAGACCAATCTGAACAAATGTTAATTAAAGCCAAAGAGAAATTTCCAAATTGTGAGACAGTAAAAATTGGATTGCAAGAAATGTGTTATGAAAATGAATTTGAAGGTATTATCTGTATAGATGCGATGGAAAATGTTTTCCCAGAAGATTGGACGCTTGTTTTAAAAAACTTCTACAGAGCGTTGAAAAAGAAAGGATATTTATATTTTACAGTTGAATTGATAGACGAAAAAAAGCTTAAAGAGGCATATATCGAGGGAAAAAGAATGGGATTACCCATTGTTGAAGGTGAAGTTGTATATAACGGAGGATATCATTATTATCCGCCTATAAAAAAGGTTAAAGAATGGCTATATGAGGTTGGTTTTAAAATAATTGAAGAGGGTTTATCAGATGGATACTATCACTTTTTAGTTAAAAAATTATAAGATTGAAAACTTTTTCCATAAATTCTAAATACTTACGAAAGGAAAGTGTTTATTATGAAAAAAACAGATAAAAAGGTTGTGATAATAACTGGTGGAAATAATGGACTTGGCTACTATATGGCAAAAGCACTTCTGGAAGATGGGCATAAAATAGCTGTTTTTGATATTTCAGGAGAAAATCTAACAAACCTTCAGGAAATTTACCCGGAAAATCTACTTTTTTGCAAATGTGATGTTTCCATCGAAGATGAAGTGAACCTTTCAGTTGATAAAGTTATTGAAAATTGGGAAAAGATAGATGTTTTAATTAATAACGCGGCTCTTGCAATCTTCAAAAATTTTGAGCACAAAAACATAGAAGAAACAAAAAAGGAATTTTCTGTCAACTATTTTGGATATATCTTAATGATTAAATCGGTGCTTCCTCATATGAAAAAGCGGGGGAAAGGTATTATATACAACGTAAGCTCTGGGGTGGGAATAACGGGATTCGCAAAAATTCATGGTTATGCTTCTACAAAAGCTGCTATTGAAACACTTACAAGAACATTAGCTATAGAGTTTGAACAATATAACATAAGTGTTAATTTAATACATCCTCCATTAATGAGAACAAAATCAGCATCACCATTGGGAATTCCTCCTCAAATGATGGAAGATCCCGAGATTACAGCAAAAAAACTTGCAAAAAAGATCTTTGCTGATAAAAAAGTGCTCACCCCAGATTTTAAAACTTCAGTTTTTTTATTTATTTCTCGAATGTGTCCAGACGCGGTAGGAAAATTTTTAAGCAAAATGACCGAAAAAAACAAAACTTATTAAAAAATTGTAGACAAAGGGAGGGATTTCCGTAAAACGAAAAGATTTACTAAAATATCTAACAAATTTTATTTTAAAAAAGATAAACAAAGACCTGTTCTTGCAGAAATCGATGGTGTTGATGCTTCTGGAAAAACAACTTTAGCTGAAGAACTTGCAAAGGAACTGGAAAGTTCAAAACGGCCAATAATAAGAGCTTCTATAGATGGGTTTCATAATTCTAAAAGTATTCGATACGCTAAAGGTGAAGATTCGCCAGAAGGTTATTATTACAATTCATTTAATTACAAAGCACTGGTGAAAGTACTTTTAAAACCATTAAGTTCTGGAAAATTACTATACAAAACCTCAGTCTTTGATTATAAAACAGATTCAAATGTTGAATCACCGTTCCAGCAAGCAGCAAGTAATTCAATTTTGATAATGGAAGGAGTATTTCTATTTCGACCTGAACTGGTAAATTATTGGGACATTAAAATTTTTGTTGATGCTGATTTCAAAGTAACTGTTGAACGTGCAGTAAAAAGAAACACTGAAAAAGATTACATTGGAAGCGAGCAAAAAATTCGCAGTAAATATGAAAAAAGATATATCCCCGGCCAACAAATTTATTTTAGAAAAGCATCTCCAAAGGAAAAAGCGGACATTGTTATCAATAATAACGACTTTGAAAATCCGTTATTAACGAAAAAACCAATTTAGAATTGAAAGGAGATAGGATGAGACAGGCGTTTGATAGTATTACGGATTTTATTTTTATGGAAGATGAGTTGGAAGAAGCGGATATAATATTGATTCCCGGAGGTAGTCATAGAGAGTTAATGGAACATGCTGTGAAATTATATCACGAAGGATTGGCTAAATATATTCTGCCTTCTGGAGGTTATAATAGTAAAATACCTGAATATAATTCAGAGTGGGAATTCTTGCATAATATTGCTATAGACCTTGGAATACCAAATGAAATAATATTAAAAGAAGATAAAGCAACAAATACATTTGAAAACGCAAAATTTTCATATGAAATTATTGAAAAACATAGAATAACAGTGAATAAAGCTATACTGGTGTGCAAAACATTTCACGCCCGTCGGGCATATCTAACATATAAAGTGTTTTTCCCATATTTTGTAAAGTTCATTGTATCTCCAGTAGTAGATGAGAGGGATATTAGAAAAGACAATTGGTTTCTTGATATGTACAAAGTTAAAATAGTTATGAATGAGCTCGTTAAAATAGGAAAATACTTTGAAAGTTATATAATCGACGAAATTGTTTCCAAAGGAGCTGATTGAAATGTTTACAAAAGAATTTATTGAAGCGCTTGAAAAAAGAGATGTAAAAAAACTTAGAACCATTCCAAAAAGTGACTTGCATAACCATGCTATTTTAGGCGGAAATCTTGAATATATTGAAAATTGGATTGGAAGGAAAATTCCAAAGTTGACACAAAGAATCACCAGTATTGAAGAAATGGAAAACTGGGTTAACCAGCATTATTTGCCATATATAAAAGGAACAACAGGTTTTGAAAAAGCCATAGAAGCTGCTTTTGTACAGGCAAAAGAAGATGGAGTTGTCAAATTAGAAATGAGTATAGATGTGTATTTCAGGCACTTTTACGGTGGATCTGCGGGAAAATTAATTGAAGTTCTAAAAAAACTTCATAAAAAATACGCTCCTGAAGTAAATTTCATTCCTGAATTAGGTTTTAACCGCAGCGTTTCTCAAGATTTACTAATTGAATGGTTTGAACCATACCTTGATTATGACTATTTTAAATCTGTGGACCTTTACGGTGATGAACTTGCTCAACCTGCAAGTAACTTTAAACAACTATATAGGATAGCTAAATCGAACGGTTTTAAGTTAAAGGCGCACGTTGGTGAATTTGGAGATGCTGAAAGCATTCAAAAAACTGTAGAAATTCTCGAACTGGATGAAGTTCAACATGGCATAAGTGCCGTTAAATCGAAATCGGTTATGAGATTTTTGCGCGAAAATAATATTCAATTAAATATTTGTCCCACAAGCAATTATATGTTAAGTAGAGTAGAAGAAATAAAAAAACACCCTATAAGAAAATTATTTGATTACGGTATAAAAGTAACTGTAAACACAGACGATGTAATAGTTTTTCAAAATGGTGTATCTGAAGAATTTTTAATGTTGTATGAACATGGTGTTTTTTCTGCTAAAGAGCTGGACGTAATTAGATTGAATGGATTAATGTGAGAGATATTTTAACTACTTTTTTATGTCATTCTAAGGAGCAAAGCGACGAAAAATCTTGAATCAATAAATGTTAAAAAGTATGTCAAGTTGTTCGTTTCCTGTTCATTGTTTATAGTATTATAGATATTATTTTAGTAGTTTAAGCCGAACAATATAAGGAGGTATAAAAAGTGCTCATTAATGAAAAGATTGTTCGGTTTGTGAAATCATTAATAGGGAATTTCGAAGTTGTAAAAAATCATAGAAGTAACAGTAACAGAACAGGTGTTTTGGAAATTATTACCAATAATAAGAGAATGTTTGTCAAGATTCATAAAAGGTTAAACCGATGGAGTCCTGAAGTTTATGCATACAAAAATTGGACTTGTATACTTGGAGATTACGTGCCAAAACTAGTGCATTTTTTTAACAACGAAAACTTTTATGGAATAATTACTACACCAATTCGTGGAAAAACAGTAAATGAATCTCAAATAAATGATGAGAATATTTTAAAACGAGTATATTATAAAGCAGGAGAATTACTCAGACAACTACACAATAATTTCGAAGGAACGTATTATGGTATCCCATCGATTGATGGTTCGCCCCTCGAAAATGATGCAAAAACGGATCCAGTGGATTATATTAATTCTGCATTAGAAAATATTCTGAAATTGGGATACGATAAAGAACTATTTAATGGCAGTGACAAAGAATTAGTTCAATGGTGTATGAAGCATAGCTATGTCTTCGCAAATAACAAACCTGTCCCCACAAACTGGGATTTTTCACAAAATAACTGGATGGTTGATGAAAATGGTAGATTTACTGGTTTTATAGATTTTGAGAATATGCTCTGGGGAATTGACGTTGACAGTTTTGGAATAATAATTGAAAGATACACTCCAGATAGACCCAGGTTGAGGAAAGCCTTATTTGAAGGATATGGACTTGAAAAAAGTGAGGAAAAACATTTGCAACTCAAAATTGTAAGTGTAAAAATAGCTATAGCAGACATAACATATGGAGCAAGTATCGGAAATAGCAGGATTTTTTCGTTAGCAAAGAACTTAATGGAAAACTTAAAAAAACCAGAGTTCAGGTTATTTTAAGAACAGAGTCATGAAACAAATATCGTAAAGATTGACACTATTTATAACAATATAAATTTAATTGAATGTAGTAGAACCTTTTAATTGTAAAACCTTTAATCACAGAAACTTAAAAGTTCAGGTTCTGGAAGAAACAATAAAATACATTGAAAAAACATGCTGAGAAAACCTAAGTGTTATCTTTCATATATTATTTTTATTAATTTTTCCACTTGCGGATCTTTTTCATTTAATATATCCTCTATAGTAGTATAAACTTCGATGTCAGGATATAATGAATTTTCTGGATCATTATCTGTGTTTGGTCTTACCCATTTTTTGTGCGAAACATAAAATTTAAAACCAGAAACTGGCAACTGAAATCTCAAAATATCTCCATAACTTGATGGTTGATTACCTGTTGGCTCTCCTATTATTACACCTAAATTGTTATCTCTCATAACCACTGCAAACCAATTCCCGGAGCTAAAGGTATATGAAGAAGTTAAAACATATATCCTGCCATTGTAAATTAAGTTTTTATTAAAAACTTTCTTGTTAGCGACTACCCTTTTTGGATATGACTTGTAATCAATTTCCCCGGTATATCCTCTTTGCTGTTTAGCTTGCTTTGAAATTCTCACATCACCTGTATAAAACAAATATTTATCTACATCAATATATCTCATAAATTCATTTATAACCTGAGAGTTACCACCAGTATTTTTTCTTAAATCTATTGCTATATTTTTTATATTATTTCTGGCAACTTCTTCGAAAAAATTTTTCAACGTTGTTTTATACACTTCGTTGTATATGCATTTATCAAGCCGGAAAACTCCCAGTGAATTTTCCAGATCTATATCATAACTAACCCAATTTCTATTGTTGTTACTGTTCCCAGATTCTGCTTGATTTATCAGCGGAAGTTTTATTGCAACTTTTTTATTGTTTCTTTGTACCACTATATTGACATAGTCATTTTCTATCAACTTAAGATGGTTTAAAAAAGATTCTTTAGTAAGATTAATTTTTCCCATTACTTTAACCCACTGCTGGTTTTCAGCTGGAATTATTTTTTCAAGTTCAGCTAATAGTTCAGCTTCTGTTTTTCCTCCAATAGAAACAATTTTATCACCTTTTTTTAAGTCAGCTGTACTCTTGCTTACATACATTCCATCTTTAAGCCATATTATTGGCAAGTTTATAATTTTATCCTCTTTAGTTGTGTCAATCCATATCATAGTATGGGCATCTTTCAGAGAACATATTACTTCATTAAGTACAAAGTAAAACTCTCCAGCTGTCATTGGACTTTCAATCTTTTTATATGCTTTCTTTATTACATAATTTTGCTTTTTATTGAAACCATTAAGTGTTTTTGGATGGACATCTTTTAAAGTATTCACAAGATAATTTAAATCGGTTTCCATTTCTTCTCTTGTCATTATAGTATTAGCCGCCATTTGCTCTTTAAAGTTGTAAACAGTTTGTCTGGGAACAATATAATATGTTGCAATTAACGAAATTAAAAGAACTGGAATCAAAAGGCCCAAAAGATACGGCATAATTTTTTCCATATTGTTCTCCTTTCTCATTTTGCTTATTAGATAACATAACAATATTTTATATATAGTTTTACACAGTGTCAAGTTCTTAATTGATTTGTAGTGGTAAATCTTATGCTCTTTGATATTTGTATTTCAATAAAAAAAAAAGTTATATTTACATTTCAACTAACTTTACAACTATTTTGATATTTAAAAATACATGAAAATTAGAGAATATTGTCATTATTTGATTTTTTTTTGAATTTAAAAATATTATCTGATATTTAGTATTGACAATTTAATTTCCATTTTGTAATCTTCTTGTTGAGATAATATAAAGATTTAAATCATATGGGTTATTTCATTTTCTCTACTACATTATAAACGAGGAGGAATTTATAATGAAACTTTTCTCGTTTTTTTCAAACAGAGAATTAAGTAAACTATTAGCACATTCAAAGCAATATCTAAAATATCAAAAACTAATTTTCATATTTTCCCCAATGTTGCTTGGAATTGGTGCAGCAAGCCCGTTTATCATTAGATATTTATTTGACAATATAATTCAGAAGTATGATTTTTCAAAATTACCATTATTTGTTTTGCTGTTTATCATTATTAAGGGTTTTGAAAGATTTCTTTCGGTTATTGTGAATTATAATTTTAGAAAATGTGGGAATTTAATTATTCGCGATGAACAGATCTACTTTATTAAAAAAGTTTTCAATTTGCCAGTAAAAAAAAATTTCGAGAAATAATACCGGGGATTTGATAGCACGAGTCTCTTCTGATATTCCCAATTTTTCTGAATCATTAAGCGCTGCTATACCTGGTATTAGTTTAAATATTATGGCTCTAATTATTTTCAGCGGTGTACTTATTTATTTAAGCTGGCAACTTGCATTAGTTGTTTTTGCTACATTACCTTTTTATAATATATCGATTAACACTTTTAATAAAAAGTTGAAGAAACTTTCAAAATTAGAACGTGAAAAAAACAGCAAAGTTATGGAAGGAATACGAGAAAGTATAGAAGGTACATTGACAATTAAAAGGTTTAATAAGTCTAATTACTTTATTGAAGCCCTAAAAAGTTATATAAATGATTGGATAAAAGCAAGTAATAAACATAATTTGTTTATACAGTCAATCGAAGATTTTATAACCTTCATAAGAGGAATATGTCCGATAATTGTATTAAGTTTCGGAGGATACCTGGTTATGAAAGGTGACATAACACTTGGAACTTTAATAGGGTTTTACAGTTTTATGAATTGGATTTACGAACCAGTAAGAGTAATAAGTCATTTTTTTATTTCACTACAAAGTACGATACCTGTGTTTAAAAGAATAAAAGAAATCCATGAAATGGAAGAAGAAACAAGTGGGTTGGAATTATTAAATAAGGTTAAAAATATAGAATATAGGAATGTTTATTTCTCTTATGATAGCATTCCAATATTAGAAGGATTAAATTTAAAAATAAGATCGAACGAACGTATAGCAATTGTAGGAGAAAGCGGTAGTGGAAAAACTACGGTAATAAAGTTAGTTATGAGGTATTTTAACGTAGACAAAGGAAATATTTTAGTAAATGGGAAAAGCATAGTTGAGTATTCGTTGCATGACCTGAGAAGGAAAATAATCGTGGTACATCAAAATGATTTTCTCTTTAACATGAGTATACGAGAAAATATTTTGCTTGGAGAAAAATTCAGCGAAAAAGAATTTACAAACGCTATAAAAGTTGCGTGTATAGATAAATTTATAAATGAATTGGGAAAGGGTTACGACACAATTGTTGGAGAGAGAGGAACAAGACTATCTGATGGTCAAAAACAAAGAATAGCAATAGCACGAGCTGTGATCAGAAAGCCAGATGTTCTTATACTTGATGAAGCAACTTCAGGAATTGATTCTCAAACAGAAGCAGAGATATTTAAAAATTTACAAAATTTGAATATCACTGTGATAATAATATCACATAGATTATCAACAATAAAGAAAGCAGATAGAATAATAGTTTTGCATAAAGGTAGAGTGATATGTGAAGGTAATCACGAAAATTTATTAAAAAATTGTAGAAAGTATAATGATATAATAAGGAACCAACTTATCGTAGTGTAAGTTGTTAAATAAATTTCAGCAAAACAACTATTAAAAACTTTTTCGAATAATATATTAAAAATTTGTACAAAAGATTTTATAAAATAACACTGTGAGATGTGTAAAAGTCTAAATAAACCAATGAGAAAGTTACAACTGGCATATAAGCCTGTATTATACCCGTCAATGCAACTATAGCAGGAACTATACCATTTCCAGAATTTTCATTCACATGGAAACCCACATATTTTTCAAAATCAAAATTTTTTAATATTAATCCCCGTTGTCCTTCGACGCCCGCATTTAAAACTAATTTATTCTTACTTAGCCCATATTTTGTTATAAGATATCTGTCTTTAAAATTATCGACACAAACATATATAACATCATATTCATCTAAAATATTTAAGTTTTCTAATTTAAGTTTTTCTAAAATTGCTCTTTTGCAATACTTAAGTTTTGATGCAAGTACTTCTGCCTTAAATTTTCCCACATCATCTTCGGTAAATAATATTTGCCTTGCAAGATTGGTTTTATCTATTTTATCGTCATCAATTATAGTAAAAGGAACTCTACGCCTGTTAAGCACATAGGAGACAAAATTTCCCAGACCCCCTGAACCAACCACAATGGTTTTTACAGAGTTAAGAGTAAGTGCAATACTTCTACTAATGTCAAAAGGCAATTTTATGGTATTTATCCCAAAGAGTAATTCTGATATAACAAGTTGTGCAATCAGACTTCCTATTATTTCATCAGGCAAAATACTATTATTTTGAGCTGATCCCACCAGCTTGACGGTGCTATCATCATAAATTTTTATATCTTTAAACTCACCTTTTTGGCTTATATTCACACCACAATTTTTTAAAATTTTGTTAGCAAGAGAACTCTTAGTATACACAGCGTAATTTAACAACTTCATGGTATTTTCCAGACCAATACATTTTATTTGTCTATCAAAATAAATTTTATCCATCAACTCCTACCACATCCTTCACCTTATTTATAACCTCTGATGGAGTTCTTCCAAAAACACGTATCATTGCCTCTTTTCCATAAAAACCATCATCCCATACAAAATCTATAGGTTCTTTTACCTGTTCATATATCTTTGAAAGACCATACGGTATAGAATGACCTTCCTTTACCCGTATTTCAACAGGTTCCTTATTTCTATCCAGGTAAAAAGTTCTATATCCTAACTTTTCAGCTCTTTTAATATAATCTTCTTTATATTTTATGTTCATAGCAGACCTTATCCATGGGAAATATTTCATAGTGGCAAGAACAGCTCTTGCCATGTGACTTTTACCAAAAAATGCTGGTTCATGTGTGAAATTGACTTCATTACCGAATTTGTAAATCCTCCCTGGATACTTTCCAACATCATCTTCGCATTTCGCATTTGGCATTGCAAATACAATATTTTGACCAACTTCAGGTATTGTATATTGCCCCAGTTTTATTATTTCTGTCTTAATTTTCCACAGTTCCTCCAGAATATAGCTTTTATGAAACTCGTAAACCATGTTTTCAGTTTTCACATAGTTTTCAGAATTTTTAACCAATTTATCCATATAATATAAAGAAGCTATTATAGACTCTTCAATTGTGTATTTATTATAAAGAAAAGCCACTATTAGCGAAGAAAACACACAGCCAGTTCCGTGTAAATTTTTATTGTATTTTGGAGCATAAAATACTTTGTTTTTGTACAATACTTTTATTTTTTCAGTATCTTCGTGCCCGCCGGTTATTATTACATCACAAGAGACTTTTGCCAATTTGTACTCTTCAGAATTCATTATCATTAAGTCTACGTATTTTTCCCCTTTCTTCACTTCTTCTGGAGAAATTATATTAAAACCAGACGAAGTTTTAATAACAGGATTCCATATTATCTTTGCATTTTTATAGTTATTTCTTAACTCAACAATTTGTTTTAAATTTGAAAGACCAACTTTAATTAAAGTAATATTATCAAACAACTTAAATTCATCAAATTTCTCGCGGTATATTACTTTTTTAAAGTTCTTCTCATTCTGTACAGTGTATGCTGAGATAACTGCTCCTGGATTTATTTGAAACATCTTCATAATAGTTATATCCTGTAATATTCCCGCCCCACCAGATGGATCAAACCCGGAAAAAATCATTAACATATCGATTCCTCCCTGACGCTATAATAATTTTTCAAGAATTTTCAAAATACTTTTCCGAAATTTTCAAGGCGCACAATGGTCCACACATAGAACATCCTTCAACCTCTTTTATTTTTCTTTCATTGTAAATATTCCTGGCTTTTTCTTCATCAATGGCTAATTTGAATTGATTTTCCCAATCTAATTTACATCTTGCTCTGCTCATTTTATTATCGACTTCCATATGTTTTCTATTTTTCACAATGTCTGCAGAATGAGCAGCAATTTTCGCAGCTACAACTGCGTCTTTTATATCTTCAACAGCTGGCAATCCAAGATGTTCAGCTGGTGTGACTGCACAAAGAAAATCTGCCCCACTTGCAGCTGCAATCGCTCCACCTATAGCAGAAGTAATGTGGTCATACCCCGGAGCAATGTCTGTTACTATTGGGCCCAACACATAAAAAGGAACCCCCTTACATATTTTCTTTTGTAATACAACATTAGCTTCTATTTCACCCATAGGCATATGACCGGGCCCCTCGACCATTACCTGAACTCCAAAACTATGAGCTTTTTCTACAAGTTCGCCTAATGTTAACAGTTCATACAGTTGAAGTTCATCTGTTGCATCGTGGAGTGTTCCAGGCCTTAAAGCATCACCTAAGCTTAAGGTTACATCATATTTTCTACATATTTCTAATATCTCTTCGAAAAATTCATAAAATGGGTTTTCTCTTTTATTTATTACCATCCATCCAGCTATTATAGAACCACCTCTGGAAACTATCTTTGTTATCCTATCTGAGTTTTTTAATTTCTCCATCATATTTTGTGTAATTCCCGCATGAATTGTCATAAAATCAACCCCATCTTCTGCGTGTTCTTTTACAATTTCAATAAAATCTTCTGCCTCAAAATCGACTACTTTTTTTCTTTGATTTACAGCCTTTGCAGCTACATCATATATAGGTACAGTTCCAACCATTACATTTGAATTTTTTATTATTTCTTTTCTTATATGTCTTAAATCTCCCCATGTGGAAAGGTTCATTATTGAATCAGCTTCATATTTCTCTGCTACCTTAAGTTTTTTTATTTCTTCATCCAAATTTGAAAATCCTTTTGAAGTACCTATATTTATATTGACTTTTGTCTTTAAACCTTCACCAATCGCACGAATGTTTTTAAAAGCTCTATTTTTATTTTTCGGAAGTACAACTTTTCCATCAGCTATTTTTCTCATCAAAAATGCTGGATCTAACCCTTCATATTCTGCTGCTATTTTCATTTCTTCCGTAATAATTCCCTTTTTTGCAAATTCCAATTGCGTCATATAAATTCCTCCTTTAAACCCAATTAACCATTGCTGGATTATAACCTCTACTTTTTACATACCTGATAAATTCTTCTATTGTTCTTTTATCTTCTGTTGAAAATTGCTTCACTTCGTCTTTGTAAATGGTGTACCCACCCACATTTGTACTTGAACCAGCTGACATCTTTGTTGCAACTCCAACAAGCGCGTTTCTAAAATTTTCATTTTCACGGGTAGAAATATTCACATGCACTCTTGGAAAAAGCAACTTAAATGCAAGAATATAATGTATGAGCTCTTTATCAGAAACTTGCTCGAAATCGAATTTTACATTATATGCAGGTTTCATTCTGGGAAACGATACAGAGTATTCTATCCACGGATACGTTTTTAACAAATAATCCATATGGTAAGCCAGCATTATTGTTTCAAATACAGGATCACATAAGCCATATAATACTCCTATATTTATTTCCCTAACTCCTGCTTTTATAGCATGTTCTATTGTATTTAAACGCTTTTTATAATCACTTTTTGGTCCAAATGGATGAAGTTCAGCATATTCTTCAATACAATATGTTTCTTGATACATAGTGACTCCTGTTAATCCTGCTGAAATAAGATACTTATAATCATCCTCGTTTAACGAATAAGATTCTAAAGAAACCTCCTTGAAAAACATTTTACCGATTTTTATAACGTTGTATAAATACTCCACCCCCACATTCTCAGGATCTTCACCGGTTAAAATAAGAACATGTTCTACACCTGATTTTTTTAAATATAACATTTCTTTTCTTATTTCATCATAATTAAGCTTCCTTCTTTTAATTAAATTCGAATTCTTAAACCCACAGTAAATACATCCATTTACACAATAATTTGAGACGTATAATGGTGCGTATAAAAACACAACATTTCCAAAAAATTTTTTGTTGTTTTTTAATACTCTCTTTGCCATAAAAGAAAGCTCGTTACTTTCAAGTAAAGCAAATATATCTCTTGCCATAAAAAATTCCTTATTCAAATTTACATAATGCTTTCTTTTTATTTCACTTTTTACCATCCTAATAATTTCTCCTATTAACTCTGAAAACATATCAATCCCTTCCTATACAACCAAATAATGGAGAAGAAGCTTCTGCAAAATCCTTTTCCTCTGGTATTCCTGCCAGATACGCCAACCTTCCAGCCATAACTGCATATGAAAATGCTTTTACCATTTTCACAGGATTATCGGATATAGAAACAGCAGTATTGGCCAGCACTGCGTGACATCCCATTTCCATTACTTCGGCCGCATGTGAAGGTTTACCTATACCAGCATCAATCACTATTTTCACATCCATCTCGTTAAGTAAAATCTTTACGAGCTCTTTTGTTTTAAAACCTTTATTTGTACCTATTGGTGAACCAAGTGGCATCAAAACCTCCGCGCCGTTTTCGACCATTCTTCTTGCATCGTATAAATCAGGATACATATATGGAAAAACGTTAAAACCATTCTCTGTTAGCAATTTGCAAGCTTTTATAGTTTCCTGGTTGTCTGGCATTAAATACTTTGTATCATTTATAATTTCTATTTTTACCCAGTTTGTATTTATCAATTCTCTTCCTATTTTTGCTATGAATAAAGCTTCTTCTGCACTTCTTGCACCAGATGTATTTATCATTATCTTCTTTGCATTTATATAATCAAGAATATTTTCATTTGTTTCACTGTAAGAAGCTCTTCTTACAGCAACAGTAACAACTTCTATGTTGGCTTCTTCTATCGCTTTTTTCATAATATCAAAATTTCCAAACTTACCCGTTCCCATAAAAAATAAATTTTCTATTTCTTCTCCATAAAACTTAATATCAACCACCCCCCACTACAGTAATAATCTCAACTTTGTCGTTTTCAGATAATTTTATTTCTGGATAATCCTTTACTGATACTATATTTCCATTGAGTACCACAACAATAGGCTTATCTACCAACAAGAGTTCTTCCAAAAGCTCTTTTACACTTGATGCTTTACATACTTTTTCTTTTCCATTTACACTTATTTTCAAGAAACCACCTCCCTTAAAAAAATCTCCTGCGCGAAGCAGGAGATTTTCTATCTTCTGCTCCGCTCCTTTCGCTGGTATTACCCAGGTCAAGTTCAAAGGGTCAGGGGATTCCTCCCCACTCTCAGCTGCGGTATCAGCAGCTCCCCTGCGGAGAAGTGTATTTACTTTTACTATGTACAACAAAATTATAGCATCGGAATTAAATCCACTCAAGCCAATACTTTGAACAACTACAAATCACATAGAATAGCTGTTTTAAATATTCTTTGCAAAAATAAACCTAAAAAAATGGAAAAATTCACATAATTTTCAAAAAATTCTTTACGATTGGAAAAAGCGATTTATCCAAAAGGGAAAAATTTTATTTATAAAAAATCACTTTTTGA
Organism: Thermosipho ferrireducens; assembly: GCF_017358165.1. Lineage (NCBI taxonomy): Bacteria > Thermotogati > Thermotogota > Thermotogae > Thermotogales > Fervidobacteriaceae > Thermosipho > Thermosipho ferrireducens. The sequence goes on from NZ_CP071446.1 coordinate 1,923,447, forward strand.
GGGCAAATGTTTGACAAATCACCAGGAAATTATCCAGAAATCAATGGTGGAAAAGCCTTGCGCACAAGATTTTATTACAATAATTCTCCTTTCATATCTTTTCTAAATATTTCAATTCTTTTTTATCCATATCAGAAAACTTTGACAAAGTACTTATAAATTCTTTTTTCTCTTTTCTTAATAAATGATCCGTTTCTTTTATAGTTGTTTTTACTAACCTTTTAGTTTGCTTATCATGAACTTTTCTAAGTTTTCTAATAGCCATTTTTCTGAAAAACGCAGCATGCTCAGAAAAATATGGATCTATTTTGTAGTACCTTACAGCTGAATAATATTGCTTTGCATATATTAATGCGTCTATTTTTTTCTTTTCCATAATAGTACCCACCTCTTTATTTGTTTTTTTAACCGTTTATCATGTATTATATAAGCACTCTTGATTTCGCCAAACATCATATTAATAATCAATACAAAGTTTTATACTATTGAGAGACACAATATCTCTCTTTAATGTTCCTACTAACTTTATATATAAATTAAAAACTGCTATATCTTTCCTAAACATTTTAGAGTTTTTTTATCTCTATTTGGAATTTTTTATTATTACATCTGGTTCAGTTAACTCTTCAAAAAGTTTCTTGACTAATTGAAGAGCATTTGGTTTTAAAACCCAACCATTTTCATCATAATCAATCCACTTTTCAAATTCATTATACTGTTCTTCAATAATCCAATCCGGTAATTTTTTCATTTTTTTAACTCCCTTTTAATAATTTTCAAAAATTCCAAGGAAAGTTGAGAAGGAGTCTTAGATGTTAGTCTGTTTTCATTAGCTTGTGCTATAAGTACATGAGGAGCATTTGTTATGCATTTTCTATATATTTGCGCACTTCATACTCTTAATCTTTAGAGTCAATTACTAACTTTTTCAATATTTCACCTTTAACGGGCTCAATTCCTCATAGGCACGGTAAAAACGGTGTTCTTTTTCTTTTATTCATGCGTGTTTTCGTTATTTCAGTTTCAATTCCTCATAGGTACGGTAAAAACCGAATCCTGAACCCGGGATGATTTATTATAATAGTAGATTTCAATTCCTCATAGGTACGGTAAAAACCCATTTTTTCTGCTTCCATTCTGGATAGCTCACGCGTTTCAATCCCTCATAGGTAATGTGCAAACTTTTCAGGTTCAGTTGGTGCTATTCCTGCTGTTACAGCGTTTCAATCCCTCATAGGTAATATGCAAACACTACAAGGAAAAATTTAGAAAGGAGGGATACAATAGTTTCAATCCCTCATAGGTAATATGCAAACATATTATCACCTCATATAATATTTAAATTGTTAAATAGTTTCAATCCCTCATAGGTAATATGCAAACATGTATCGGCTAATCTTCGTTCGTGGATGCATTTCTGTTTCAATCCCTCATAGGTAATATGCAAACTATAAAGGCACAGGCAACGGGTACGAAGCTGTTATGTTTCAATCCCTCATAGGTAATATGCAAACTACTATGAGTATGGTTTGTGCTAACAGTCGGTATATGTTTCAATCCCTCATAGGTAATATGCAAACTAATTTTAAATTGTCATTTTGCATTCCAAATTTTAGTTTCAATCCCTCATAGGTAATATGCAAACCTATGGGCAAGACAGCTTTTATGCTTAATATGATGTAGTTTCAATCCCTCATAGGTAATATGCAAACAAATTACAGGTTATACCGTATGTAGTTTTGATAAAGTTTCAATCCCTCATAGGTAATATGCAAACCAATATTTGCAATCATAAAGTCATAATCCGGATGTAGTTTCAATCCCTCATAGGTAATATGCAAACTAACATAGCAGATATTGTTGAAACTGATTTGCCGACGTTTCAATCCCTCATAGGTAATATGCAAACCTTTTAGAAATTTCAGTAATAGAAGTGTCTACAATGTTTCAATCCCTCATAGGTAATATGCAAACTATACATCTCCACCATTAAAGATTTTATTTGCTATGTTTCAATCCCTCATAGGTAATATGCAAACATGATTGATGTTGAGAATATTTTTGTTCCTAAAAAAGTTTCAATCCCTCATAGGTAATATGCAAACATGATTGATGTTGAGAATATTTTTGTTCCTAAAAAAGTTTCAATCCCTCATAGGTAATATGCAAACTCTTTTTCTGTCATACTTCCACCTCCAATTCTTTTTTGGTTTCAATCCCTCATAGGTAATATGCAAACTAAGACCAGAAGCCAAAAAATAAGAAATATCTCGTGTTTCAATCCCTCATAGGTAATATGCAAACTTATATCCATCTCCGCCATTAAAGATTTTATTTGCTATGTTTCAATCCCTCATAGGTAATATGCAAACCAAAAGCTCATTAGTTTTTTACATACTTTAGTAAGTTTCAATCCCTCATAGGTAATATGCAAACGTAGGTCGAGAAGATGTAAAAATAATAAGAGAAAATAGTTTCAATCCCTCATAGGTAATATGCAAACGTCTGGAATGAAAAGGATAAACGCACTGGAAAGATGTTTCAATCCCTCATAGGTAATATGCAAACTGTTATGGTTGTTGGGCAACCTGAATTTTTTGAATAGTTTCAATCCCTCATAGGTAATATGCAAACAATGTGCCACCTTTTAGAGTCAAGTTCACACCATCATAGTTTCAATCCCTCATAGGTAATATGCAAACTTCTTTGAACACCGATGGACAAGTTGTGAATTCCTAGTTTCAATCCCTCATAGGTAATATGCAAACTTCTACCATCCACCAAATTCCCTATCATATCAAAAGTTTCAATCCCTCATAGGTAATATGCAAACGTAGAACCACAAATAAGAAAAAAGCATACTATTTAGTTTCAATCCCTCATAGGTAATATGCAAACGTTACTCCACTTGGCGCAGAAAAATCAACATTAGCGGTTTCAATCCCTCATAGGTAATATGCAAACTTTCTCACTCCCCGAACAAATCATTTTTCATTTGTTGTTTCAATCCCTCATAGGTAATATGCAAACTCAAACAGGATATTGCAGATATCCTGGCGAAAATATAGTTTCAATCCCTCATAGGTAATATGCAAACAAAAAGGTAGTAATTCTCGCCCGCAAAAAAGCAGGTTTCAATCCCTCATAGGTAATATGCAAACTGGATTTAAGACGATATTCGTTTGTTCAAAATGGAAGTTTCAATCCCTCATAGGTAATATGCAAACCGGCCCGCCGGCCGTGATAAAAAAGGAGGTAATAGGAGTTTCAATCCCTCATAGGTAATATGCAAACATCATCCCCCACACACTTTTTCGACAGATTTGTTAGTTTCAATCCCTCATAGGTAATATGCAAACTTATAAGCCCAGGCAAGAGCTTGGGCTATTGCATTGTTTCAATCCCTCATAGGTAATATGCAAACTATTTCCCATGTTGTTTGTACTATACCACCAAAATAGCGTTTCAATCCCTCATAGGTAATATGCAAACCCATTCCCACGTTGTTTCGAGGCCTTCCCAAACTTGTTTCAATCCCTCATAGGTAATATGCAAACTTGTTCCAGTGCAAAATATTTTTATGGAGGACTTTAGTTTCAATCCCTCATAGGTAATATGCAAACTTTAGCGTCACAAAAGTCACTTTTTTTATAGCCTCGTTTCAATCCCTCATAGGTAATATGCAAACGCCAAAAACGCGAATTAAAAACATAGTTCGCCTCATCGTTTCAATCCCTCATAGGTAATATGCAAACACTTAGCAATATAAAATTATAAACGAGAATTATAATCCTTTGCTAAAAATAATTTTACTACTTTTTTTGAAAAATTTCAAATCAAATTTATTGAAAATGGCATAGACAAATGCTTCTCAATATAAACTAAAATTCCTAAAACCCCCCTATATATTTTCGTCATTTAGGGTTTCCCCAAAAAAGATCATAAAAAAAATATTTGCAAAACTTGAGTGCTAAATCAGAGAAAGTTTGTATTTTCGACTTTTGGTGTTCCCTCTATTTCTTTTTTTAATAGTGAAGAATTTTTAAGAATAAAATATATTACAAAATCCTCTTCCACATTAAGTTTTTCCTTTATCTCGAACTTTAACCGTCTAAATTGTGAATTAGTTAATTCTCCCTCTAAAACTGAATTTTGAACCCAATTAAGATATTTTCTTGCTATTTTTAAAATCTTTGCTACTCTTTTTTCTTTAATATCGTAAACCATTATTATATACATACTAACCACCATTCTTTAAAATTTTAAAACAGTAGGTTGATATTCCGCGTCATCGATTACGTGTTTTTCAATTTTATAAGCTTCAATCCTAATCAATCTCTTTATTGATACTTTTCTTTTTAAAGAACTATTATAAACTGTTGTTCCCAGTTTGTTCTCAAATTCTTGCAGAAATATTTTTCGCCCTTTGTCATTTAAAAATATTCCATTAGTGTGTTTAGAAAAATGTTTTTCGCTAAGTTGGTTTCTATTTATTAAATTAAATAAAACCCTATCAGCTAAAATTGGTTTGTAAATTTCTGCAATATCAAGATTCAAAGAAAAACTCCTATCATTTGAAGTGTGTAAATAACCAATCCGTGGATCAAGATGAGTTTGATAAATTTGACTAAGAGACACAGTATATACTAACGAATTCCCAAAGCTAATCAATGCATCTATAGGTGTTTTTGGCGGTCTTTTATCCCTTTTTTCAAATTTAAATAATTCAGTTTTTGAAATCAAATTAAACGATGAATAATAATTTTTTTTAATTTGACCTTCTAAAGCCATTAGTTGGTTAATATTTTCAACTAAATCTATTTTTTTAATTGTTTGCTTTATAAATTTATTACTGCTCCTATCTCAGAAATAAATCTCGAGTAATATTTAAGATTTTCAATTGAATTACTGGCAGCTCCTTTAACAAATTTTTTTGCCAATATCAATCTTTCAGCTGGGTTCAAGTATTTCTCTACTTGTTTTACAAAAACATAACCACTATTATACTTTTCTCTTGGATAAAAACTACCAACATAATAACCATAGAAATTGAAAATATGTAAACAAATACCTTTTTGAGAAATATATTCTAAAAACTTTTTATTAAAATCTACTTCACCAAAAATATAAATCTCTTTTAAATTTTCAATTGGTAGATATCTTCTTTTTCCATCTTTTTGTATAAAAGCAACAGTATTTTGCTTTCTTTCTAACCTTCCGGACGAATTAATATACAACACATCCAAACTCTCATCCCCAACAAAATTCAAAATATGCACATTTAGAACATACACTTTTCCTTATAGGAATTGGAGGCTTTTCCTTTTGAACTAACTTGATAACTTCTTCAACTAAACTATATACTTCCTTTTCTATAGAATCATCTACAATTACTTTTATTCTCTTTTTTTCTTTGGGAATAATTATTTCAGATTCAATTTTTAAACTATATTCTTTCAACCGTAAAATATAATATGCCAGTTGTATCTTTGCTTCATATAACTTTTTTGAAGACGATTTTATTTCTCCGAGAACATATCCTTTCCTACCTTTCAATAAAATATCTATCTTCATGCCGGGTAATGAAATTTCTTCTTTTTTCTCCTTTGAATAACTGTGCTCATGAATGAACCTTCCTAAGTCTAAATAAATGTTGTCCTGATAACCTTCTATACCATGTGAAATAAGCCAGGCTTCACGATGGCATATTAAATAAGAAGAAAGCCAATGGGCTTTTACAGATTCTAAATTTACCATATAAGAGCATCCCCTTTTGTTTCACTAAATTTGAAACCGGTTTCTAAATCATAATAAGTAAGCAAGCTATCTCTATTTATAAATCTAATTGATTCATAATGATTTACAGCAGGTGGTAGATTTTTCTTTGCTCTCTCCAGAGGAATATTTATTATCCTGCCTTCAATTTCTCTTCGATATTTTAAATACATCTTTCTTTTAAATAAATAATCTTTACTATTTAAAATTTCTTCAAACAAACTAAATATTTCTTCATCATCTTCATCAAGAATAACAAATATACTAACAGAAGGTTTTTCATCTATTAATTTAAAATCACTTAAACTTGCAGTAATTTTGGAATTAAACTCCAAATTCCTATAGGCGTTGATAATCTCTTTAAACTCTCCAGAAGAATAATATTTCTGGAGCTCTTCAAAAAAATGTTTTACAAGATCTTTATAATTTTTTTCACTTATTTCCCCCTCAAAAATTTTTAAAATATTATTAGAAACCACAATATGAGCAGCTCCATAGACTCTTTTACCTGCTGATTCATCAAAATTTGTTATATACACACTCGAAACATTCTTATTGATATAATTTCTATTTGATCTTCCAGCGGCTTGCAATATACTATGAATAGGGCCGATTTCTCTGAAAACCACATCGAAATCCAAATCAACTCCTGCTTCCACAACCTGAGTTGAAATTAGTATAGGTTTTTCTTTTTTCTCAAGAAGAGCTTTTATTTCACCAATTCTTTTTATTCTTTCTTTAGGTGTAATATTCGTTGAAAGATAAAACACTTTTCTTTGGTCACATATACCTTTTAACTTTCTATAATTTTCTATTGATTGGGGAATAGTATTAAAAACAAATAAGGCCGACTTGTCATTTAAATCTATTATATTCAACAAATCTTCCAAACTTTTTACATTAAACATTTTCTTCAATTTAGTTCTATCCATTATTGAAAAGGTTTTTTCAAATATTGCATTTAATTCAATAGGTTCAAGGTGTTTAAATAATGGTTGTGTAGCAGTCATAAATATAAAAATAGCTCCCATTTGCTCGGCAACAAGACCTATAAACTTCTCTATCAGATCAAATTTTTCTATTGGAATACTTTGTATTTCATCTAATATTATTATTGAACCCGCTAACGTATGAAATCTTTTTAAATTCTTACTTTTATAACCTAATATCGTATGTACAATTTGCCAAAAAGTGGTAACTATAACCTCGCTCTGCCAGGTATCAAACAAAAGAATTTTATCACTTTCGAAGTCTTCTTCGAAATCTGATTCTGAATCTTTTTCATGATAAGAAGACAAATGATGATAGGGAAGTAAATACTCATTCTTTTTTTCTTTGTAGTCGCTTATCAAAGAAAAAACTTCATCAAGTACCTTTGAAACCTGATCAATAATTGAGATAAAGGGTAATGAATATATAATTCTTGGTAAATATCCATGTTCTTTATAAATTAAATTTCGAAGTTTCAAAGCAAAATTAAGAACTGCTAAAGTCTTACCTATCCCAGTTGGTGCAGTTAAAGTATAGACTTTTCCAAAGTTCTTTATTATTTGATTATTATATATATTTTTTTCTACAGCTTTATAAAATTCCATTCTGATTTTATTAATTTCTAAATTTCTGTTAATCACATTTTCAAGATATTTATTAACTATATTTTCAGGTATACTTAATCTTTGCGGATTTTCTATACACGCTGCATCTTTCTGATCACTATCAACAAGTAACGAAAAGTAAAGTTGAGTTTTTAACGCAATTTTCTCTCTCTTATCATCTTTTCCCTCTTCTAATATTCTTATATAACCATCAACGATATATGACAGGCTTTCCATAATTATCTCTTCGTTGACTATTTCGTCTGATAAAATTACTCCTATTTTTTGAAATTCTAAAACTATATCTCCCCAATTGCTTTTTATATCTTTAAACTGATAAATAAATTCTCTATGTTCATAAAAAATTTCTTCAAAGCTTAAACTTTCACTGCTTATTGTAATAGGTACTAATTTTTCAAAATAAGATAAGGCGCTATGATGTCCTTCTATACCCATCATAGCGCTTATAATATATTGAGGTGGTGTTTTCTCTAAGTAAAGATATACCCCACAAAAAATTGAGGAAAGATAAGAATGTGAAGAATAATGTGTTTTCTCACCTTTTAATTTTTTTTGAAAATAAGTTGTAAACTTGCCAAAATCATGGAATAATCCAATGTATCTTAAAACTTTTAACTCTATATCTGAAAAAGATATAGGTAAAGAACAAGCAAGTTCAACCATATTTTTTGAAACATTATGCAAATGTTCAATTAAAAACTGATTAGGTCTTGCATAAAAATTCATATTCCCACACCTTTTCACATAAACGAAATTGTAACATTTAATGCCGGGACATCATATATCAGAGCTTTTTCCAAACTTTCAAAACTTATTTCTGTGGCATTTGGTGAAAAAATATAATCAGAAACCTTTTTTAAAGTTCTATCACTATTGAAAGCTTCTGGACATCTATCTCTTTGCAAATATTCAAAAAATCCTATATTTTTAAAATAACTTGATTTTAAAACAGTCTTTACTTTAACATTTATATTTTCATTCTTCACAATTTCATAATCACCAACGTACTCAATTTTTGCCGGTAATTCTGTAATTCCCATATAAGGTGGATAAATATATTTTTTACCTTTCAATCTGGATTTCAAACTATTAAATAATCTTTCATCTTCGTGATAAAAATATACTCTGTAAACTATGTTAGACTTAGATTTTGGAAAAACAAACTCCACTGGTACTTGAGTCCTATCGCTAAATCCTCTAAACTCTTCAATTTTATTTGAGTTACCTATAATTTTCAAGTAACTCACAACGTTAATTTTCTTCCTCAAAGGTGTTCTTATTTCTACGGCTAAAAAAGCTTTTTCGTCAAATAAATCATAATACGAATCTCTTTCAAGACCAACCATGCCTGCAATCATTCCAGCTAATACTGTTTTTGGCGGAAAATAATATGATAATGATGAAGAATTTGTATAAAATTTTCTAAAATGTGCTGCTTTTCCAATAACATCAAAAATAAGAGCTCTATTCATATTTGACCATCCCCTAAATATTTAATTCACAAAGTTTTCCATCACTCCCTAATTTTTCTTTTAAAACCTCTGCAAAATTCTCTTTAATAAATGTCGCATTTGCATCCTGCCAGTAAACTATTTTTTCAATTGTTTCTTTATTTTGATAAATATAATCTATGAGCGGCTCAAAACTTAATTCAACATCTCCTGGCTTTGCTGGCAAATGTTCTCCTTTCTCCTCAGTAATAACAAGATCTCTTAAATCACCGAACAAAGTTTCAGCGTCTTTATATTGTATTCTCAAATAAAACCGGGGAGTCTGTCCAACTTTACTTCTAGTTGATGTTAAAAGTTTCAATGATTTTATAACAGCTTCATCCAATTTTTCAACGTCACTATACGTTAATTTAGTATGCTTAGCTCTCCAACCACTTATTAAACCATAGAACCCTATAAGTGAATACTTAACACGCCAATCTTTCCCCATTGTGCCATGTTCGCCTTTTCCGCCTTCTGTTCTTCCTGCAAACATAGAAGTTATTCCGGAAGATTCCAGCAATTGGGCCCGATGCAAAGAATACCCCCATGTAAACTGAACCGGACCAGTAAATGTATACGAAGAACCTTTACTACTATTATTAGATTTCAAAGTAATGGTAGCCCCAAACAGTCTTACATCTATAAACGAATTTAGTATATCTTCTTCGGTAATTTTTGCAACTTCATTCTTACCTAATTTTTCAGTCAATTTTTTTATTCTTCCTGTTGAATCTACCGTTTTGTTGTCGATCTTTGTAACAAATATTTCATACCCCTTATTTTGTAAATAATCTCTAATATATCTTTTTAATCTTACATCACTTACAAGATTTCTACTGGTATCATAATCAAAGCGAGGACGATTTTCGTCATCAGGATCACCATTTGGATTAGATAAATGCGCATCATAAATAAACAAAATATCAGAATTTTTTGAAAACAAATTTTCCGCAAAAAGTCCTTGATTTTCCATTATTTATCATCCTCCTCTTTTTTATTTGAATTAGCAAAACTCATTATTCTTTGAGTTTTCCAAGCGTATCCACTTAATATGTAATAAACGTTCTCTGCTGGAGACAATTTCCACTCTTTTTCAGATTTATCCAGTAGCTCCTTTGCTACTGCATACAAATTTTCATTTTCCCAGGTTAAGATTTTATACTGATTTAATTTCTCAAAAATTTGAATCGCAAAACTCTTTAATTTTGTGAAAGGCATACCACCAAAATTAATCTTTTCAAGTATAACCTTTTTTGAACTAATTCTATACTGTTCAGCTCCAATTGATGCAACAAGAATACCTAATAAAAATAAAGCCAATTTTTGTTCGTTTAATTCTAAAGCTCTAATATATTTCTCTAAGGATTCATCAATAGTCAAAATTTTCTCCATAATATCATTTTCTAACACTTTTTCACCCCCGTAATTAAGTTTTAAATTTAGTGAAGTAATATATTTAAAAAATGCATGAGTATTAATAATATGATTTAACAGGTTTGTTTCTATATCGTTGTAAAATAAGTCCTTTGCCACATTGTTAAATATTGGGATATAAAGTGGAAAATCAATTTTTAATCCTCCAATCAACTGCTTGTGGACATTAAGAATTAGAGATTTCGAAGTATTTTTTCCTCTTATTTTAAAAATATTTTCTATATTCCTAAATGTGAAATTAAACCTTGAATTACTAAACAACTCTGTACTAAATTCTTCATTAATTTTTCTTAAATTATCAAGCAAAATCTTTAACCACATGGGTTTTACATCCTGAATCATTAATAAAATTTTCACAGAAGCATTTTCAATTTTCGAAAAAACAAAATTCATCAATAAATCCTTTCTTTTTAAAAATACAGATAACCTATCAAAACTCTTATTATAAATATCTAAATCACTTAAACTATTCACAGAATCAATAATATTCTTTGAAAAATTCTTTAGCTGTTTTGGTAAGTTTTCTGATGTAAAACTGCTAACAAATTCTGGAATTAGAAAGCAATCAACACCAGCCAATTTAATTTTCAATCTATTAATTATAAAAGTTTCCCCCAAAGAAAAATTCATAAAACAATCAGAGCAAAGAGCGTAATTTTTTATAAAACCTTCAGATTTTAACCCACTTGCAAACGAAGTTTTTTGTGTAATAAAAAACTTTAACTTAAATTTTGCAAAATCAGTTGTTAAAAGAGTTTTTTTCCCACAAGAATAGCAAACTCCTTCCTGAGAAAATCTACTTTCATCATTATCGCCAAACAATTCTTTCCTTAGAATCTCTTTATACTCTTCATTCGTAAATAAAGGGTGATCATTTATGAATACCGTAAATAGTATTTTATCTCTCTTGTTTAAAGTTAACAATTTACTAATGTTATCACTAATCTTTTTATGATACTTCTTATTAAAATCTCGATCATGTGTTTTTGATTTTAAATCTGAATCCAACTCACTGATAAACTCGTTAAACATTGAATTATTACTAACGGACAATTTTTCAAAATCTAAGAGGTATGGATTAAAATAGGGAACGTCATTTTGAAAAATTAAAAATTTTTCAGCAATAGTTTTTAATTCTTTTTTTAATGGAGAACTTTCTGATAAGCTTTTTTCAATATTAATGATTGACTTAGCCAAATATGATAAATCATCACTTGTAAAACGTTTTTGCGGTGATGAACCTTTTGTATTTCCAACCCAGAGAATTTCTTTTATGGTTTCCTCGTCTAAATAACTTTCACCTGGAGCTATTTTAAAAATAGAAAATTCTATTTTTTCATCTTTAAAATTAGTTTTTATAACCGCTTTGTATTTTTTATCGATTTTCACTTTTTGAATTAATTCATCTTCATTTTGCAATTTTAGCAATTTCCCAACTTCCATTATTCCGTTTAGCATCATCACACCCCCGTGTATAATGTAGTAGAAAAATCTGCAAATCAATCCAACTCTGAGTCACCATATAACTAAAATAATTCAGCCGCCCCTTATTTAAATTAAATCTATACAACCAAAACCAATAGAATTTTTACTTCCTATCCCTGAATTAAACGCTAATTCCAATAATTCTTCATCGCCCTCCAATTCAAAAGTTGAAATCCAGCCTTTTACCACAGTATTCTTATAATTAATTACCTGTTCTTTAGCCTTTTTTCCAATATGTCTTATACAGATACTCCCTTTTGGTTCCTTTTTATAAAAAGCCATATATTTTCTTATCAAATTTTCTCTGATAATCTTGTAAAATTCTTGATCAAACGGGCTAAAGTAGTTAACCCATTTACGACCATTTTTATAATACGTTGAATAAACAGTCACAGGAGACTTAGTAACAACTCTAATTTTATTAGACGGTTCGAATTTTTTTATTTGGACATTTATTACTTCCACCTTTTGATTTTTAATAAACACAAATGGCTCTTTGAAAAATGAAAGTGCAATATATTTCATAAAATTATCGTCATGAGAAGAAACAATAAAATCTGCTTGGTTTTTAAATATGAAAAGTTTTTTGCTTTTATCTATTTCAAAATTTCCAAAAAGCTTTGAAAATGTAAAAAGTTTATACTTCCTTTTTCCAAATTTAAACCCTTCATTATGGATAAACTCTGCATATTTCTCATTATTTAACCATTTTAGTACCAACGATTGTAAAATTCTATTATAAGAAAAAGGTAAGTACAAACTTTCAAACTGAAAAGTCAATTTCATTTGCAAGATTACTCTACCACCTTTCATATAATAATTATTTCAAATTCAATTTTTTCTTATTTCATAAACATCTCTGTACACCCTTTTACTAAAACTTTCAAAACCTTTTTCATGAACAAACTTTCTAAGCTTCATTGAAAACATATTATATATCAATGCCTGCAGATATTTGTTGAACCCAACAGGCAATATAACATCCTTTTTAGAAATAAACTCTAATTTGATTCTGATGATAATTCCTCCTTTTTAATGATTAATTTGTGCAATAGTTACCTTTACTTTACAATTATAACATTATACAAATTTTTTAACAAATCTATATTACAAATATTTGTCTTGAAATTCAGTATTTAAAATGCTATTACATATCAAATTTTGTAAGTTTTTTACTTTTACTGCGTTTTTTAATCCTTTTCGGTTATAATAAAAAAGTGTAGGGCAATCTTCACTTCCCCTACACTTTCTGATTATATAAGTGCTATATTTTTTATTAATTTAGTTGGTGAAGGTTTAATTCACAGGTTTATTTTTTGTCTCAGTACCTAAAACAATGCCGGATACTCCTGCCAGTATGGAAAATATTGCTATTACAGTTAAAGCTATGCTCATTGATTTGTCAATAAAATAACCTGTAAAATAAGGCGCAATTATTCCTGCTACTCTTGCCATTGCACCTGCTGTTCCATTAGCAGTACCTCTCATTGGAGTGGGGAACAATTCTGGAGTATACGCATAAACAAGTCCCCAGACTCCAAGGGTAAAAAATGAAATAATAAGCATAATCAACAAAAATGAGATATTACCACTTACCAATGGTAATAAAAATGCTGATAATCCCATTCCAATAAAATAGATTGCCAATGTGGGTTTTCTTCCCCATTTCTCTATAAAATAAGCAACAGATAAATAACCTGGAAGTTGTGCAACATACATATAGAATGTGAACCATTTTGCTTTAGTTACAGATATACCAAGTTGAGAAACAAAGATTTTAGGTGCCCATGAAAAAAGAGCATAGTATACAAAGCTAACAACAAACCATGTAATTATAATTAAAAATGTATGTTTTATATGAGTTTTCCTAAAAAGCGAAGAAAAAGTTAGTCTTGTTTCCTCAAGAGGTTCAATATTAGTTTCTTTGATGTTAAACCATTTTTTGAGCCCATTCACTCCAAATTTTTTGTAAATATATTTAGGTGTCTCTTTCTCTTTGATTAAGGGAATAATCGCAAAAAGTCCGATTATGAATATAAAAAAGTCCCATCTCCACCCAAATTTGTTTCCAATTGTAACAGCAAAAAGAGCTATAATTATACTTCCTATAGCCCAGCTTGTTTCCAGAAATACCAGATATCTTCCTCTTAGTTTTATAGATGTGTACTCTGAAAGATAAGTATTAACTGATGGTAAAAGGCCTCCATATCCTACGCCAGAAAGAAATCTTAATATTATTGCAACCTCAAGTGATTTTGAAAATCCAAAACTAAAAGTAAAAACAACCGAGATCAATAAATAAAGTAAAGAACCAAATTTTCTTCCAATACTATCGACTATAACACCTGAAGATAATGCTCCAAGCAACATGCCCATAAAGGTTGAACTTATAATAGAACTCAATGTTTGTGAACTAATTTTCCACTCAGAAGAAAGATCCGGTATAGCAAATGCCAGGACCATTACACCAGCAGCTCCAATCATCCAGAAAATAGAAGTAAGAATTAAAAGGCGTTTCTGTTCTTTTTTTGAAATATACCTATCAACAATATTATCAATCTTCAATTTCCTCACCTCCAACAATGAGATACTTTTGAATAGCTTTTAAAACTTTTTTCATAGTTGATTCATCAGGTGCCTCTATAGTATGGATGTGAATACCGCCGGAAAGCTCCAATAAAGGAGTTGCACCGGTAGATTTTAACAAACTCATGAATTTTGCAATATCGTCAGAAGAACCTATGTCTATTCGCCCGGTAATTTCCCCATATATTGGGTGTTCCACAATAACATCAATAATTTTCCCACCAGCGTTTACTATTGAAAACAATTCGTCGTAAATTTCATCTGCTGTATGTTTAACTGCAACCATCTTTCTAACAGTATTTTCATCTTTTTCAAGTATATATCCATCCCTTGTAGAAAAAATTTTATAACCCTTAACTTTCAAAGAGGAGATATCCTGAACTATTATTTGACGACTAACTCCTAATTTTTCTGCAAGAACTTTCCCTTTAACTGGCCCCCTTGCATTTTTAAGAATATCAAGTATTTTGTTTAATCGGTTCATAATTTCACCTCCATGCTCTAAATAACTACTAAATAACTACAATAACCATTTTTTAATTAGTTATCTATCAATATTCTACGTGCATTGTCAGCAACTGTCAATAGGTGTAAAGTTCATACAACGATAATGCAGACGTTACAAAAACTGATATTGGTAAAAACTCTTACACATTCAATCTTGAATATTGCCTAAATAAAGATATAATATAATCGCATAATAAAATCTTATGAAATATTCCGGGAGTGAAAAGATGCTTGTAATAGAGAGTGGAAAATTTAAAGGAAAAAGAATCGATATAGTTCCAGATAAGCGCACACGATATACCACCGGAAAAGTAAGAAGAGCACTAATTAGTATGTTTGATGTATCTGATAAGGAAGTTTTAGAACTTTGCGCGGGTAGTGGTATAACAGGTTTTGAATTTCTAAGTAATGGAGCAAAATTCGTAACTTTTGTAGATGCTTCCGAAAAGGCTATAAAAACAATTAAAAAAAACGCATTAATACTTGGCGTAAAAGAAAGTGTAAATATAGTTAAAATTGATGCCAGAATATTTTTAAAAAGAAATACAAAAAAGTTTGATATTGTTTTTATGGATCCACCATATGAATTAGGAATAGGTAACGAACTTCTAAATTTGTTTGGAAATGAAATCTGGAAAAATAGCATTATTGTTTTTGAACATTCAAAGTATGAAAAAGTAAAAATTCCAGAATTTCTCGAAATTATAAAGCAAAAGAAGTACGGAAATATAATTTTAGAGATATTAAGACATATTTCTTAGTAACTTTACAAAAAAAGATGGACATAATTGTCCATCTTTTTTAACATCATTTTCTTTATATTTTATAGCTGTTCCAACTCTTTTTTTAAGAAAGTAGGAAGAGCAAATGCAGCCCTGTGGATTTCTTCATTATAATATTTTAGCTCTTCTTCAAAACTTTTAACCTTTTCTTCAGAAAAGTCTTTTAATGGATCAATTCCTTTCGAAGCAAAAGTATAAGCCCACATTCCACTTGGGTATGTTGGCATGAAACTAAGATAGAGTTTTGTTACCGGGAAAGCCTGTTTTATCCTGGAGTAAGCCATTCTCATCCATGTTCCATCGTACATCCAATCTTCGCTTTCAGCAGCAAATGTACCGTTTTCTGTTAATGCATCAAAACAGGCTTTGTAAAAATCTACCGTGAATAAATGCCCGCCTTCACCCGCTGTAGGATCAGTGGAATCAACAATTATAACATCAAATTCGTTTTTAAAGTTTCTGACAAACTTTGAACCATCTTCATAAACAAGTTCAACCCTTGGATCATCGAGTTTACTGGCAGTAAGTGGCAGGTATTTTTTTGCTGCCTCTACTACCATCTCATCTATTTCACACATGATAACTTTTTCAACACTTTTATGTTTTAAAACCTCTCTAACACTACCTCCATCGCCTCCACCTATAACCAGAACTTTCCGAGGGTTTGGATGCAAAAACATAGGAACATGTACTAACATTTCATGATAAAAAAAGTCATCTTTTTCTGTGGTCATTGTTATACCATCAAGCGAAAAAACTCTACCGTAAAAGTCTGTTTCAAATATGTCTATTCTTTGATATTTACTTTTTGCAGAATAAAGCATTTTATCTATTTTCATAAAGATTCCACAGTTTCCCGGTGTGTAATATTCAAAATACCACAGATGTCTGTTTGGTACAAAACCATACTCCATAAATTACACCTCCATTTTATGTGGTGCGCTTTCCGGAATACCAATTTCGTCATATTTTCCTCTTAAGTGTTCAACAACATGGACTCGTTGTGATTTCATAACTTTTTTCAAGTAGGAAAAAGCCTTCCATGGATCTACATCATCGCCACATGTAAACAAATCTACCGCTGCATAACCATATTCAGGCCAGGTATGAATGGTAAGATGTGACTCAGAAATAACTACTACACCACTCACCCCATAGGGGAGGAACCTGTGAAAAGAGGAATTAACAATAGTTGCTCCTGTTTCATAAGCAGCATCTTTCATGCTTCTTTCAATTAATTCAACATTATCAAGGATTTCTTTGTCACAGTCGTAGAACTCTGCTATAATATGTCTGCCTAAGCTTTTCATATCAATCCCTCCCCGTTTTTAATTTATTGTAAAAATTATTCTATGTTTATCCATAAGAATTTTACGCTTTTTTTATACGGGTTGCGAATTTTGTGTTTTCTATCAGCACAATAATAAAAGCAATCTCCTTCTTTCACTTTGTATACTTTCTTGTCAAGTATTAGTTCTAACTTCCCACTTATAACAAACCCAAATTCGTCTCCCTCATGCGGTGACTCTTCCTCTGTTTGAGCACCAGGCTCAAGTTCAATAAGTTTTGGATCTATAGATTTGTCTTCAATATTATCCATTAATATATATCCTATTATTCCCTGTTCTTCCATGTACATTGGAACTCTTTCATCCACTCGAAAAACTATTTTTTTTCTCACATCGTCCGCAAAAAAATTTTTTAAGTCAGTTCCAAGTACCCTCAATATTCTTTCAAGAGTGTCAATAGAGGGTGATACCTGATCATTTTCTAATTGTGAAATGAAACTTCTTGATAAATCACATCTATCAGCCAATTCTTCCTGGGTGTAACCTTTTGCTATTCTAAGATTTTTTAATTTAATACCCAATTTCAAGGTTCCACCTCTAACATGTCTATAATACTAAACAAACTTTGTCTATAATACACAACATATTATATAACCTTTTGGGGAAGTATCAAGTTAAGATAGGGTAACTTTTATGTAACCAAGACATTTTCATAAAAGCCATTTTGTGGTTACAACGTATAATTTTATTATGTGATAATGTAAGAGAGGAGGAATTGTTTATGATACTTTTTGGAACTGGTGGTATTCGCGGGGTAATGCAAAGAGGTGAATTTGATAATGAAACGGTTATGGTAGCAAGCAAAGGCGTTTCAAATTATATGAAAGATAAAGGATTATCAAGAGTTGTTATAGCTTATGATACAAGGAATAATTCGAGAAAGTTCGCAGAACTTGCCGCGATGGTCTTTGCAGCTGATGGTCATAAAACATTGATTTTCAAAGAACCAGTTCCCACCCCTGTTCTTTCTTATGCTGTGCGTTATTTAAAGTTCGATATAGGTGTTGTTATAACGGCAAGTCACAACCCACCAGAGTACAATGGTTACAAAGTATACACTTCAAATGGTGTTCAGGCTATACCAGAAATAACAGATATACTGAGAAAATTTATAGAAAATGTTAAGCGCGATAACATCAAACTTGAAGATAGTTTCAGTTACGTAGAAGATGTGGTTCTGGAATCTTATATTGATAAAGTTTGTGAAATATTAGATGAAGATCTCAATGGAGTGGATGTAGTTTACACTCCTCTTCATGGTACCGGGGCAATCCCTGTGGTAGCTGCTTTAAGAAAATTAGGAGCAAATGTTATAACAGTTGAAGAACAGATGTTTCCCGATGGTAATTTTCCAACAGTTTCCACGCCAAATCCCGAAGAAGACGAAGCGCTTAATTTCGTGAGAAAATACATGAAAAAACACAACGTGAAATTAGGTATTGCCACTGATCCTGACTGTGACCGCGTAGGAGTTGTGTGGAAAGACAGCAGATTAACAGGAAACCAGGTAGGAGTTTTACTCACTGATCTTTTATCGCGAAAAGTTTCTGAAAATCCTATGATAGTTAAAACAATAGTTTCAACAGATATGGTTAAACCATTGTGTAAAGAAAGAAATATAACACTTTTTGAAACTCCAACGGGTTTTAAATTTATAGGGGACCTTATAGAAAATAAGAAAGACTTCAATTTTTTGTTTGGATTTGAAGAAAGTTGCGGTTATTTAGCAGGAGACCATGCAAGAGATAAGGATGGTGTTATTGGAACTTTGTTGATCGCTTTAGCTGCAAAAAAGTTTGATTTGTTGGATAGACTTGAAGATCTCTACAAACGTTATGGATACTATATGGAAAAACTTTTGAGTTTTAAATTTAAAGATTTAACTACTCCTAAAAAAATTTATAAAGAATTAAAGCTTGGAAAGCTCCCTCAAGGTGCTCAAAATACAGTAGACTATTCAAAAGGAATAGACAATATCCTTCCTAACGAAACATTACGACTGGATTTCGATGAGGGAAAAATATACGTGAGACCCTCTGGTACCGAGCCAAAGCTCAAAGCATATATCATGGTAAATGGAGACACAAAAAATAGAGCTCATGAGTTTTTGTCCCGACTTTCTAACTCCTTTTCTTCTTTCATAGAAAGTATAATTTGAATAAAGTTATCGAATAGTTGACAGTGTTCTGGAAAATGCTCACAGAATATTTCCATCTCAGCGTTAACCACCTCTATATCGTTCCTGACTATCGGGCCTGTGATGGAATTCACGGTCCCGTTTTCTTTTACATTCTTTATTAAAGTTTTAAGCAAACTTTCAACTACTTCGGAAAAATGTTTAAATGGAATGTTAGCTTTTTTATATAGTTTTTCTGCAAGGTATATGAGAGAAAGATTAAAGTTACTCATCAAAACAGCGGCAAGATGATAATAAATTTTTTTACTACTATCAATAACAAAATATTTACCTTTTACAAGAGAGATCAGTTTTTTGGCTACTTCAATATTTCCCTCTATTCCAAAGATAACATCTTTAAAAGATGTTTTTCTCCCGATAACCGGACAATTTGGGTGAACAGAAGCTGGAGACCAGTTTTCAGGAAATATTGTAGAAGGATAAAAACCACTAAAATGAATCACCTTTACGTTGCTTCCTAAAAATTTCTCTAATTTTTGAGGTATCTCAGAAAGAAGATTATCTGGGTAACCCACAAGTACAATGTCATCTAAAACAAAATTATCATCGTATGTTACAGGAATTCCGCCTATTTCTTTTGCAAGAACTTTTGCCTTTTCTCTACTTCGAGATACTATAAAGCCCATTTCTACTTTTCCCTTTAAATTGTAGGCAAATGCAGTTGTGACTTTTCCAATACCTATTATGTTTATTTTCATATTATCATCTCCCGTAAGCTTTTAAAAGAAAGATACGATAAATGTTAATAATGGCGCTATCGCAAGTGCAGGTAAAAAATTCCCCACACGGGTATCTTTAATTTCAAGTATTTTAAAGCCTATTCCCAGCACCATAATTCCCCCTGTTGCTATTAAGTTATTTAAATATTCTGGAGTTGTTAAAAAAGACAGCTTAGAAGAAAATAAAACTATTGCTCCCTGTATAATTAATACCGAAAACGCTGAAAGCATCACTCCAAAACCATACATTGAGGACAACACTATAGAAGATATTCCATCAAGCAATGATTTCATGTAAATAATTGAACCATCTCCTGTAAGCCCAGCAGTAATAGAACCTATTATGGTCATTGGTCCAACCAGAAATAATAAAGATGAAACAACAAAACCCGTTGAAAAATCACCCTCTTTTATTTGATCGCCAATCTTTTTCAGTAATTTTTCTATGTCCAAAATTTCCCCGACAATACCGCCAATTGCCATAGCACCAAGTACAATTAAAAAATTATCAACTTTTATGATCATGGTGATACTCAAGCCAATAGTCGAAAGTCCAACAGCAAAGAACAAAATAGTTCTAATGTTTGCTGGTAAACCCTTCCTGATAATAATTCCAACGATACTTCCAAAAGCCACCGAGATAGCATTTACAACAGCAGTAATTATAGTTTCACCTCCTCATTGATAAATAATGAAAGCGCCGCTTATTAAAATTGCTGTTCCAACAAGCCTGATTTTGATAGCCTCTTTATAAAACACCCTGGCAAACAATATGGATACAACAGCAGAAAGCATAGAAAGCGGTTCAGCAACACTTATATCAATATATCTAAACGCTTTTAGAAGAGCAATATAAGCGTACGCGTTGCAAAACCCGCCTAAAATAAGATACAAAAGTTTATCTTTAACAAGAATAATGTGGTGCTTTATCCCTCTCTCATATAGAACACTCGAAACAAAAAAATATATTGTCATTACAAAATAAACACCAACAGAATATCCTATAGGATTATATCCTTGTTCCTTAGTAAGAAATCCGTCGACTATTCTACCTACAGCTATTAAAATTGATGATACTATCATAGAAAGTGCACCTTTACTTTTTAGAACATTCACATAGGATTTATATATTTTATTCGACTTTTTTAAAAATGAAACTCCATAAATCATTAAAATACTTCCAAAAAACTTTGAAAAATTCATAGGTTCATTAAGTGTAAAATATGCACCAAAAATTAAAAAGATAGTATTGATATTGTAAAGTGGAGCCACTACCGAAATGTCTTCGTGAGTTAATGCATACATATAAAGAAAAAAAGAAAAGGAGTATATACTACCGCTTATGAAAGATACTTTTATTATATCCCAATTTACAAAACCAATAAAAGGTAACATGGACAAAAGTGAAAATCCAAAAAATCCCCACGCAGATAAAATGGAAGAATTTTTCTCTCCTATCTTTTTCCCTGCGATTCGCTCATACCCCAATAATAAAATACGCAAAGATATCCAGAAAGCCCCCATGTTTTCCCCCTTTATACAGCTTTATGATTATTTTATCACATCACAGTTTGCAGTAAATATTTGTTAATTAAAAATAGTGCGGACATACGCTCCGCACTATTTTTATACTGGTCCTATCTTTTATTTACGCTTTGATATTTATAACTTACTTACTATAGATTCAAGTAGCTTTATTAATTCTATCGCATTATTTCCCGCTTCACGCAAAATGGAAGAAGCCTTCTCAATATTATTCTGCTTAATAGCCTCTGCTATATCTTTGCCAGCTTCATGGACAAAGTGATGGATTTTTTCTACATCTTCCCATTCTTTCTCAAGCCCCTCTGGAGGTCTAACGAAATTGTACCAGCTTCCAAACGTACATTTTCTTGCGTCAAACTCGACATCTGGAATTTCACCAGAACTTACCGCCTCTTTTACCTTATCAACCCATATTTTATGAGCCTCTATAGCTTCTTTTATTTCTCTTTCATAATCTTTTTTAGTTGAAACTGAAAATGTTTCTTTTACAATATGTGCAGTTGAAACGAGCGATTGAACAATATTCTCTATTTCGTCCTTTATGTTTTCAGAGTCCTTTTTAAGCTTGTCATTTCTTTTTGACATATCTTCTACCATTTCAACTATTTCCATTATTTGCTTTGTTACATTATCCATAGCAGCAGAAATTTCTTCCGTGGTTGCACTTTGCTCCTGACTTGAGCTTGCCAGTATATCCACCATTTGTGAAACTTTTTCCACTTCTCTTTTTATTTCTTTAAATTGCGTGTTGGCTGTTACCGTTCCATCATTGATTTCCGTAATTTTATTAACTACCGAGTTTGTTAACTGGCTTACCTTATTAACGCTGATTTTAATATTTTTAAGTATTTCTGCTATATTTTCAGTAGACCTTTTACTCTCCTCGGCAAGTTTTCTAATTTCATCTGCAACTACTGCAAAACCTTTTCCGGCTTCTCCAGCTCTTGCTGCTTCTATAGCGGCGTTAAGCGCTAAAAGGTTTGTTTGTTCCGCTATTGAATTTATACTTTCCAGGATTTTGCTTATTCCATCGGTGTTTTGAAGGAGCTCACTGACACTTTCCTGGGTAAGATTTGATTCTTCCAGAGTAGAACTTACCATACTAATAATATTGTTTAAAGATTTCTCACCAATTTTCACTGATTCAGATATTGTGTCTACCTGCCGGGAGATTTCCTGAGCAGTTTTTGAAACGTTCTCTGCAGCCGCAGCAATTTCTTCTATTCCAGAATTTGTTTCTTGCATAGAAGCTGAAACATTTTCTATATTTTCAGCTATGGAAGAGTACTTTTTGTTTGTTATATTTATATTTTCACTGAAATTGTTTAAATCGTTTGAAATCTTACCTGTTGAAATATATACTTTTTTAATACTTCCTATTATAGTCAGAATGGAATCTTTCATTTTTTCAACAGTATGGTTTAAGGATTTTCCAATAAGGGCAAATTCGTCTTTTCCTTTTGCTTTAATTTTGTATGTCAAGTCTCCGTCTGATATTATTTCAAGACCTTTAAGCGTTCTACTTATGTTCTTATTAACATGCAAAGAAATCCATAAGAAAAAGACTATCATAATAACAGTGAAAACAATAAAAAAGATTAGAAGCTGTTTCTTTAAATTTTTCCCAACAAGATTAATATGTGAAGCATCTATTTCACTTATAATAGCAGCTATTGTTTTCCCGGAAAAATCCTTCAATGGCATTCCAGCATATAATTTTGTCTTTGAAAAATATGTGTAATCTTTTCCATTTAGCACTGCTGACATATCTATGTATTTGCTTATATTTTCCATATCATTGGTTTCTTTGACCATTTTATCGACTCGTTTTCCATTCTTGTCGTAAAATATGTAAATCATATTTTTTCCTGGAAGTGATTTTAAAAATGAGGAACCTAAATCGTATCCCAATTCTACAGTCCCAATATGATTTCCTTTATAAATTAAAGGTTTTACTACCCTTAAACCTAAACCATCAACACCTATCTCAAGTCCTGTTATTACTCTTTGCCTGGTATTTGCTTCAACAACAGTTTTTCTAAAAGAAGATAAATCATCACCATATTTACCGGGCTTGTGGACTCTTAAAAAGCTTTTGTTATCTGGAGTGTGAAAATGAAAAAAGGTAACACCAAGTTCTCTAAGCTTATCGTATGTATCTTTTGTTAAATCATACAATTTTTCCCTGTTTCGCGTTGCAAAAGTCTCTAAAATATCTTTATTTCCCTCAACAAACGCCATAGCCTCAAGCAATCCATGTGTTTGAGATTTTATTAAATCATCTGCATATGAAGCATAAACTTCCATTTCACCCATTGTCCAATGTTTGTTTAAACTATTGATTGAGAGAGAAACAATAAGAAATATAGAGGAAAATGTTGTAATTATTAAGACAGGAATTATTAGATTTAAAAGTTTTGATATTCTCATGATTTCCCTCCTCGTGTAAATATTGACAAAAAAATTATACCATTTTTATCGACAATAAAAGTGCTCCCCGGTTTTACAGTTTGTTAATGAATACATTACTATTACTGCTAATTTTTCATTATAAGATCACTCAACGTATTTACATAATATACAATATACAAAAAAGCCGGAAAAGATATAATTAAAATCTTTTCCGACTATAGCAACTTTATAATAATTATTCAGCTGTCCAAAATATGTCAAATCTGTGGTTAAAACTCTTACAGTACATTAGTCTGAAGCTTTTAACACTCACCAAACATGTAGAAAAACAGTTAATATTAAATAAGTGGCTTTTTAAATATTTCTTGCTGTCTGGAATTATTACCTGCTTAATCTTTTTTCCTCAAAAGCGCTGATTTCCTTTGTCAAGGAATAGTAGAAAAAGAAAGGATATATACCAAGAGTTACTATGGATAACAACAGCAATGCAAGTATACTTTTGTCTGAGTTTATTTCAACAATTATTTTTCTTAAATACAAAAGGCTTAAGAAAAAAACTATAAATTGCGCAAAAAGCCAGGTAAAATATGAATTGGTAAGATAAAGTGGAATATTTGCAAAGAGTGCCAGAAAAACGATTGTCCAGAAAAGCGGAATTAAATTTACAACACCATTTGTTATATCCTTAAGAATCTTTCCATATTGATAAAGAAGTATTAGAAAAAATATAGATGAAACTGTAAGCAAAATATCAGAAACATCATTATTTATAAAACCAAAAAACAATCCAGTTATTGTTGGAATAGCCCATAACCAGTATATAAGAAAGTTTTTTCTCATAACCATCACCGTTCTTTGTTTTCTACCTCTCTCAAAAGTTTTAACCTATCAGGATTCATGTAATTCAAGCAACATCCTGAACCAAACATTTTTTCACGAAGACCCATTTTTTCTTCAAGTGCAACAATTTCTTTATATTTTCCGCATAAATTATTTTCAGTTAAATATCTACATCGCTGCTTTTCAGAATCCCACTCTCCATAAAAACACGGAGTATGTTTGCAACAGTAACCACATTTTAAACATTCTGGACAATGAGCAGATTCTGAAGAAAATTCTTCAATAATTTTTTCCCAATCCATAATTCCACATCAAAAATCGAAACCTTCTGTTAAAATTTCGTTTATTCCATCAAGTATTTCTTCAGGAGTTATAAGTTCGCCGCCTACTTTGTTTATAAATTTAACTTTAGTCCCGGGTTTTACAAGCCTTAAAATCTCTCTCCCGTATTGTCCAAGATTCATTTCGGGTATTACAACAGCTTCTACCTTTGACAATCTTTTTCTAAGCTGATGAACAGGAATAGGCCAGATGGTTATTGGCTTGAAAAGGCCTACTTTCATTTTATCCTCTCTGGCAATTTTAACTGCTTCAAGTGCGCTTCTTGCTACAACCCCATATGCTATAACAAGAACTTCTGCATCGTCAACTAAATATTCGTTGTACATAGCTATTTCATCTATATGCAATCTTATTTTGTTTGTTAATCTTTTGATCAGTTTTTCTGCTGTTTCATAAGAGGCATTTGGGAAACCTGATTCATCATGCACCAGTCCTGAAACGTGAAAGCGAGTTTTTCCCATTTCCACAAGAGCTGTAGGGGTTGGCTCGGCGTATTCGCTCTCTGCGTATGGAACAAATATTTCCTCTTCTTCAAGTTCTTTCTCAGAAATTCTTTTAACAATCTCTATTTTACTTTCAAGAGGTAAAGAAAAAGTTTCTCTCATATGTCCAAGAGTTTCATCCATTAAAAATACTACAGGAGTCCTGTAAATTTCTGCAAGATTAAAAGCACGTATAATATATTTATACGCCTCTTCAACTGTTGAAGGATAAAGTGCTATAATAGCATGATCTCCGTGGGTTCCCCATCTTGCCTGCATAATATCTCCCTGAGCCGGTTTCGTTGGAAGACCTGTTGATGGACCTCCACGCATGACATTTACAAAGACACAGGGAGTTTCAGTCATAATAGCGTATCCTAACGCTTCTTGCATAAGGCTAAACCCTGGTCCACTTGTAGCTGTCATAGACTTTACTCCTGCAAGTGATGCCCCTATAATAGCTGCTGCACTCCCTATTTCATCTTCCATCTGTATAAATACTCCCCCAACTTTTGGAAGTTCACGCGCCATCGTTTCAGCTATCTCTGATGACGGTGTTATAGGGTATCCTGCATAAAATCTACAACCAGCTTTGATTGCCCCATAAGCTACTGCTTCATTTCCCTGCATAAACACAATTCTGGATTTTTCATGCATTGTTTTCACCCTCTTTGACTGGCATTTTTTCAACAATTTCTATGGCAAAATCAGGACATAAATTTTCGCACATCATACATCCTATACAGGTATCATGATTTTCTACAATAGGTTTATTCAACTCACCGCGGTTTATAGTTTGAGTGGGGCAAACATGATAACAAATTCCACATGATTTACACCAGCTGTAATTTATTTTTACTATAAAATTGCGCTTTGGCACAATATCACCTCACTTGATAATTGATAAGAAAATTCCAGCTGCAACAGCAGAACCAATAACACCTGCAACATTTGGTCCCATGGCATGCATAAGGATGAAATTTGTTGGATCTTCTTCTTGAGCTATTTTTTGAGAAACACGGGCTGAATCTGGTACCGCTGAAACTCCAGCTGCACCTATGAGCGGATTAACTTTGTCTTTCAAAAATAAATTCAATATTTTTGCAAAAAATATACCACAACTAATTGCAACTATAAACGCAAGCGCCCCCATACCGAAAATCATTAATGATTGTGGAGTTAGAAATATATCTGCTCTTGCAGAAGCACCCACTGAAATGCATAATAATATAGTTACAGTATCAAGTATATACCTGCTTGCAGCTTCAACAAGTCTTTTTACAACCCCTGCTTCCTTCAATAAATTACCGAACATGAGCATTCCAATGAGCGGTAACGCCTTTGGAACAATAAAAGCAACTATCACCGTAGTGAGAAGAGAAAATAAGATTTTTTCCGTTTTCGTGACTTTCCTGGGAGGTTTCATTCGAATTCTTCTTTCCTCTTTCGTGGTTAAGAGTTTTGAAACAGCTGGCTGAAGAACTGGTATGAGCGCTATATATGAATACGCAGAAATTGCAATTATGGATAAAAGTTCAGGCGCAAATTTGGATGTTATATAAATTGAAGTGGGGCCATCAGCACCACCAATTATACCTATAGAGGCCGCCTGTTTTAAAGAAAAACCAAGAAATCTTGCAACAATAAAAGTAACAAATATTCCAATCTGAGCTGCGCCTCCAAGAAAGATTGTTATCGGATAAGACAATATAAAAGAAAAATCAGTAAGTGCACCTATACCAAGAAAAATCAACGGAGGATATATTCCCAGTGTGAGTCCCTGTTGTAAATACCAGAGGAGTCCACCTGGCGAATTTTCTGACGGAGGATTTAAAATACCTGTGACATCTGGCGGAATATTTGCAAGGATTATTCCAAAAGCTATGGGGATCAAAAGAAGTGGTTCTGCTTCTTTTTCAATGGCAATGTAAATTAGGGCAATTGCAATAATATACATGATAATATTACCAAGAGTTATGTGAGCAAATGCGGTGCTCTGAAGAAATGCTGTTAATGCTTCTAACAAAATCTTTCCTCCTTCTCTTGACTTTTCAGAAAAAATTATACAGTACAATTATAAAAAAATAAAGTTAGATTTTAACCATTTAAGAATGATTACTTACTTTTCTCAGAAAAAGCCTTTTCTAAACTAAGTAATAGAAAATGATACGTTAATTCATAATTATAATTGCCGATTTTTGATGAGACAATTCTATCTATCTCCAGGGCAAGTTCATAAGGTATATGCTCAATTCCAAGGTTGTTTTCTAATACCCATAAGCATACTCTTGCCAGAATAACTAAAAAGTCGAACTCTTTCTTAGTAGAAAGAATTTTAGTTAGCTTCAATAGCACATCTTTTTGATTTACACTATCTTCTATAAGCTTATAAAGGCTTATGTAAATACTCAGCAGATCGTCCTCTTCCAGCAGTTCATCTATACTAAGGACTTTGTAATCATTATTTACTATTCTCCCTTTAAACTCGGGATTTAAAATTATCAATTTTTTCAGGAATGGATCTTTTATTTCAGATGAAATCGTTTCAATCTCTCGTCTAATATTAAACCTTTGCAATCTACTGCGAACAGTGGGATATAGTGAGTTCCAGCTTGTAGTAGTAAGAATTATTACTGAATATTCAGGAGGCTCTTCCAAAATTTTAAGCAAAGCATTTTCTGCTTCTGGAAGAAGTCTCTCAGCATTTATAAGTAACACAAATTTTTTTCCTGCCTCAGGGGCAAAACTCAGAAACTCTTGAAGAGTTCTAACATTCTGTATGGTTATGTTTTTTCCTTCAATAAGTAAAAGATTTTCTAAGCGATTTGAACTGAATAATTCAGCAATCTCAAGTGCTTTTTTCTTCAAATAAGCAGCGTTGTCTCCTACAAAAGCCAAAGAAATGCCTGAAGATTTTTCGATGGTATTTTTTATGTGATTAATTATCTCCATGTGTATCACCTGCGGTATATATTTAAAAACGATTTATAAATTTTTCTGGAAGATTTTCAATGAATCCATCGTAAATTATCTTTCCTCTTGAAAGAACTATGACTCTTTGCGCTATATCGAAAAAGAATTCAGCATGATGTGTTGCTATAATTATACCTTTTTGCAACCTTATTATTTCCTTAATTAGTTCTTTTACAGCAGTTCTATCATATTTGTCCAACATGGCTGTTGGTTCATCCAATAGTAAAAACTCAGGTCTCATAGCTAAAATGGAAGCTATAGCAAGTTTTTGCTTCTGGCCTCCTGAAAGTAAAAAAGGATCCTTATCTTTAAATTCATATAAACCAACAACTTTTAAAACCCACTCTGCCCT
Source organism: Thermosipho ferrireducens (assembly GCF_017358165.1). Taxonomy (NCBI): domain Bacteria; kingdom Thermotogati; phylum Thermotogota; class Thermotogae; order Thermotogales; family Fervidobacteriaceae; genus Thermosipho; species Thermosipho ferrireducens. The sequence continues at coordinate 1,952,336 of NZ_CP071446.1, forward strand.
TTTTTTTATTTCTTCTTTTTTCAACCCGATGTTTTCCAAACCAAATATAACGTCTTCCCAGACAGTACTACCAATTATTTGAGTTTCTGGATTTTGAAATACATACCCGGTAACATCACTGTGATCAGCATTACCAGTACACGAAATAGTTCCTTTATATGGATAAAGTCCTGCAAGAACCTTAAGTAATGTGGATTTACCTGAACCATTTTCCCCAAGCAATAATGCAACTTCTTTTGTTTTTAAAGTCAGTGTTATTGAACTTAACACTTTACTTCCGTTGTATTCTGCTGTAACATTTTCAATTTTTAACTCTATATTATCATCTCCAAAAGACTTCCCGGAGTTAATTTCAATTTTTCATACGCACTTGCCTGGTTTGCCGCAATTTCAATGTAATCTGTACTATCGTTGTGGACAAGAAGTTCTCCTTTCCCTATTTCTGCATAAAAATTTGTCACAGGTATCTTTATTAATTTGCGCCTCACCCTTAATTTTACATATTCTTTATTATTTACCCATTCGTAAGGTATATTCGTCTCAATGTTACCAAATCGATCAATATAAGCAACTTCACCTTTCAAAACATTTTCAGATTTTTTTGGCTTTATGTAAGGAATTGTCGCATAATTTGGCAGTAAATCTCCAAGCTCTTCAAACATACCTTTTGAAATGTATGCCGCAGCAGGTGAAAAAATATCGCGACCATGGAATGTATTGGAGCTTAAATAGTGGTACTTTTTATTGTTTAATTCTCTGATTTCAATAGGAGGCTGATGCTCAAACACCAGTGTAAAAATGCCATTATCTGGCCCCACAAAAAAGAATTTCTCAGTTTTTGCAGCAATCGCTTTTCTAAAGCTTCCAACTCCATGATCTACAACTGCAAGGAAAACTGTACCTTCTGGAAAATGAATCATCGTTCTATCTAAAATATACATTGCTTCTCTAACATTAAAAGGAGTAATATTGTGAGTAATGTCAATTACTTCATCATTTGTTATCTGCCTTATCACGCCTTTACAAATTCCCACATAATGAGAATTACCCCAATCTGTGAGAAACGCAATCATGCTATTCACCTCTTAAAAAATTAAAAGAATAGTTTCGTTAATTCTTTTAAATAAAAATCAACTGGTTTTATATTTAACATCGTTTCAGAATAGGGTACTTCTGTTAAAGAAAATCCCTTTATTCCTACAGCGTGATAGCTCTTACCAGCTTTGATCATTTCTATTACGTGGGATGCCATTTGAGTTGCTATTATTCTATCCATAGCGGTAGGAGTACCACCACGTTGAAGGTAACCAAGGTTTGTATACCTCCATTCTATGTCAAACTCTGGCTTTAATCTTTTTTCTATAAACTTTCCTATTATTTCCGCAGCGTTCTCATTGTTTGTACATCCGCATTCATTTTTAATTTTTTCAGAGATTTCCACTCCACTTTCTATTACAACAAGTGAAAATCTTTTTTTACCCTCGTATCTATTTCTTATGTTGTCTATCAATTCTTCAAAATTTATCTTTTCTGCATTTGTAATTATAAAGTCTGCACCTCCAGCAAGCCCACCAACTGTTGCAATCCATCCACCGGGTCGTCCCATAGTTTCAACGATCATAACTCTGTGGTGAGCTTCAGCGGTAGAGTGCAAAATGTCAAGAGCGTTTGTAACATGTTCAACAGCAGTGAAGAATCCTATAGAAAAATCTGTAAATGAAAGGTCATTATCAATAGTAGCTGGTACTAAAACAGAAGGAACATCAAATTTCATTAAATTTATAGCTGCTTTTGCTCCCAATCTACCACCAATTATAAGAAGTGATGTCAAAGAATATTGCTCAACTTTTTCTTTCACTTTGTTTATCTCATCATCTTCAGCTGGGACAAAAAGGGAAGTGCCAAGTATTGTTCCGCCCTGATGAAGAATTCCAGAAACATTTGGTCGAAGAAGCACATCTAAATCGTCTCTTAGAAGCCCCTCAAAACCATCTTTTATACCCACGACTTCTATATTTAAATTTAATCCTCTAACTACCGCTGAACGTATAGCAGCGTTTATTCCAGGTGAATCATTGCCAACACAAAGTATCCCAACACGCTTCATTCCTATTACCTCCTTACAATTGTTATCAAAACAATTGATGTAATGGCCATAAGTTTTATCAATATATTTATAGATGGTCCTGCAGTGTCTTTGAATGGATCGCCAACTGTATCTCCAACAACAGTTGCTTTATGAGCAAAAGATCCCTTGCCACCAAAATGGCCTTCTTCAACATATTTTTTAGCATTGTCCCAGGCTCCACCTGAATTTGCCATGAATATTGCAAGCATTACACCAGACACAGTTGTGCCTATTAAAAGACCTGCGATACCTACAGCTGTGAAAAACAAATATATTGCAATGGGACTTATTATAGCAAGTAACGCGGGAAGAACCATTCTTTTTAACGCCCCTTTAGTTGCTATTTGAATGCATTTTTCATAATCAGGTGTGCCTTCCCCTGTGAGAATTCCTGGTATCTCTTTGAGCTGACGACGTATTTCATTTACCATATCGTTTGCCGCGTTACCTACAGCATTCATTGTCAAAGCAGAGAAAAAGAATGGAAGCATACCTCCTATTAACGCTCCCAGAAACAAATACGGATCACCTGGAGAGATGCTCTTAATACCCGAAAGATTGCTAAAATTTGCAAAAAGTGCAAGAGCGGTTAATGCAGCGGAACCTATAGCAAAACCTTTCCCCATGGCAGCTGTTGTGTTGCCAACAGCATCAAGCGCATCTGTTATTTCCCTGACTTTTGGATCTAAACCGGCCATCTGGGCTATCCCGCCGGCATTGTCTGCGATAGGTCCGTAGGCATCCACTGAAAGACTAATTCCAATTGTTGAGAGCATTCCAACACCTGCCAACGCCACCCCAAAAAGTCCAAGAAATTTATACGAGAGTATAACAGCAAGACTTATCAATAACGTTACAGCAAAAGTTGAAGCCATACCAAGAGCTGTTCCACTGATTAAAATATTTGCAGGGCCCATAACAGCTGACTTTGCGAGCTTTTTAATCTTTCTCCCGGAAGTATAGTATTCGGTAACCAACCCTATTGTAACTCCAACAATAATACCCAATAATATTACTATAAAAATTTCAATCCATGACTTTAAAATGCTATAAAAAAAGACTGCAGCCAAAGTAAGAATACTTGCAACAAAGGTACCTGTTCTAAGTGTGTTAGCCGGGTTTTGCGTTTTTGCAGCGTTAAATAAAGTAAAGAAAATGCCAATTACAGAAGAGATCAATCCAGATATAACCACAAATATAACTGTATTGAATCCCTTTTCTCCAAAATAGTATATACCAAGCGCTAATGCAGAAAATATGGAACCAACATACGATTCATAAAGATCGGCCCCCATACCTGCAACATCTCCCACATTATCTCCTACATTGTCAGCTATAACGGCAGGATTTCTTGGATCGTCCTCAGGTAAATTTGCCTCAGTTTTTCCAACAATATCAGCTCCAACATCAGCAGCTTTGGTATAAATTCCCCCGCCAACTCTTGCAAAAAGTGCCACAAGAGAAGCTCCAAGAGCATAATAACTTATAGTTTCTATTTCATTTGTTATACGATAAATTACCGCAAGCCCAACAATCCCAAGAGTTGAAACAGTCAATCCCATAATAGCTCCGCCTGAGAATGAAACCTTTAAAGCTTCTCCAATTCCTTTAGTAGCAGCCCAGGTAGTTCTTGCGTTCGATTTTGTGGCTATCGTCATTCCAAAAAATCCTGCTAACGTTGAAAGAAAAGAGCCTATAAGTAAGGCGACTCCAGCTTTCCAGCTTATAATTAGCGAAAAAAGCAATGAAAGCCCTATCACTACCGGAAAGAAAACTTTATACTCCTGAAAAAGAAATGAACGGGCACCTTTTTGAATTATATTTGAAAGCTTGTTCGTTTGCTTGTTTCCAGGGGAATGATCCAGTACTTTAAATGTTATATAAATAATTATTGCAGCAGTTATCGCTCCTGTTATTAAAAAACTATTCAATTTTTTCTACCCCCTTAAAAAGTAACGTTGAGGGCACCGCCCCCAACGTATAGTTTTTGCAAGGAAGTCACTTCTTTATCCATTTTATAACTACAGGACTTGCAATATAAAGGGAAGAATAAGTTCCAACAATTACTCCTACAGTCATTCCAAATGCAAACGGTTTAATACTATTGCCAGAGAACAATAAAAGTATGAAGACAACTATAAAGGTAGTAAGTGATGTATTGATTGTTCGTTTTATAACCTGATTAATACTATCATTAACTAATGTATCAATAGAGCGACCTCTCTGGCGTCTTAAATTTTCCCTGATTCTATCGTAAACCACTATAGTATCGTTTAATGAGTAACCTATAAGAGTTAAAACGGCAGCGATAGCGGCAACGTTAAGTTCATAATTAAAGAATGAGAAAAATCCAAGAGTTATTATTACATCGTGAATTAATGCAAGTATCGCTCCAACGCCAAATACAAATTGAAATCGTATAGTAATGTAAAACAAAATGGCAAGGAGAGTAAATAATATAGCTTTCCATGTCAAATTTTTGATTTCCTGTGCAGCATACCCACTTGTTTCATTAAATCCTGCAACATAAGCTACTTTCCCGTTTTCTTTAAAACGAGCAACAATTTCTTCTTTTATTTTAGCTTTTTCTGCACCGGTATAAACACGGAGATTTCCATTTTCATCTTTTGGAGAAACAACTATAGAAAACTTCGTTATATTTGCTGGATCATCAACACTTTTTATCTGCGTAATACGAGATTTTTCAAATTCAGGTGCCAGGTTTTGCAATAAATTTCTCACGTAAGCTTCATCAACTCTGGCCTCTATTTTTAATATAATTTCTGAACCTCCGAGAAATTCCACACCATAATTAAAACCTCTGGTAAACATACTAACAAGAGATGCCACGATAAGAACTAATGATACAACTATGAATATATTCTTTTTTCCTATAAAATCTATCATGCCCTGGCACCCCCTTCTTTTGGAGCTTTGACTTTTATTCCACCAGAAAGTGAATCAATCAGTACTCTTGTAACTACAAGATTGACAAATAAACTACCTATTACACCGATGATAAGCGTTATAGCAAATCCTTTAATGGTTCCTGTTCCAAAATAGTAAAGGAAAAGACCAGCGATTATTGTAGTAAGGTTAGCATCGAATAAAGTCCAGAAAGATTTTGAAAATGCTGTAGCAATTGCTGCTTTTATTGAACTACCTCTCCTTAATTCTTCCTTTATACGCTCATAGATAATTATATTCCCATCCACAGTTGTACCAATTGTTAAAACGATACCTGCAATACCAGGGAGTGTTAATATAGCTCCAGTAGCAGCAAGAATTCCAAGAAGCAGGAACGTATTATAGAGAAGAGCAATATCAGCTACTATACCCATTACACCGTATACAATAATCATATAAACTAACACAATGCCTATTCCCCATATACCAGCTTTTAAAGAAGTTCTGACTATATCCGCTCCAAGAAGTGGCGCTACCCATCCAGAAGACGTTTTTTCAAGCCGGGCTGGAAGTGCACCGCTTCTTAAAATAGCTGCAAGTTGTTTTGCTTCGTCCAGGTTAAAATTGCCTCTTATTTGAGCTTTACCATCAGTTATTTTGGCAACCACAAATCCAGCAAATTGAACTCTATTATCAAGAACAATGGCTAACCTTTTTTTAAGTGCCTGTTGATAGCTTATACCACCTTTGTTAAGAATTTCTTCTGGAACATACAGCTTCTCTGTAATTTTCTTGAATATTTCAGCATATTCTTTTGCCATGGTAAAAGAAACAACGTAACCTGCTACATTGTTTTGATCAACTACTGGCATTGCTTCTACTATTCTTGGAGATACCAGCTTAAGATTTGTTATTTTCTCAATTTCCTGTCTTACAAGATACCATTTTTTTCCTTCACGATCCAGAAGCCATTGCGCTTTTTCGCGTTTTGCTTCGTTCACTAAAGCTGGATCTGTAAAAGGATTCGACGTTGCCTCATTTACAACCTGTCCAAACCATAAAACACCTGTGGAACCTATAAGTTGTTCTGCTTTTGCAGTATCAGTAGCACCTGGAATTTCTACAACTATGAATGAATTTTCCTCTCTAAAAGTTTTTTTAATTATAGCCTCTGTATATCCAGCAGCATCGAGTCTGTTTCTAAGCACTGTCCACACATCGTCTACTATTTCCGAAGGATTCTCAACAGATTGCTCTATATCAACTCGATATTCTATACGCGCACCACCGCTTATATCAAGACCTAATTTTATTCTGCTAAATAGCTTACCTATTCCCTGATAATTAGCTCCTCCAGGCCATAGCAGGGCTACAAAAGCTAAAGCTATAACAATTAATGAAATAATTGCCCGTGTTTTATCACCACGCATCTATATATACCCCCTTATTTACTATTTTGGGTTTCAGTTTTTTCCTTTATAACCCTTGAGACATATGCTTTAGCTATTTCAAGTTCTGTAGTATTAGCTGTCTTAATTTTTAATGTATCTTTTTTTACATCTAAAACTTTCCCTACAACACCACCGCTTGTAATAACAGTATCTCCACGTTTTATAGAAGATATCATTTGCTTAAACTGTTTTTCACGTCTCTTTTGAGGCAGAATTACAAGAAAATACATCATGACAAAAAATATCAATAACAGAAAAACCAGCTGAAATAATCCTCCCGCAGCACCTGGTGTAGCGGTTGGAGTAGTAGCTACTGCACCACCATCTGGTGGTCCTGCAAATACAAAATTTTTCATAGAAGCACCTCCTCAATTTTTATGATTTATGTTAATTTTAGTTTTTCTGCCGCCTTCACTACATGTTCCATTAAGATAATAGTAGTTATACGTCCGACTCCACCTGGAACCGGTGTTACAAGAGCCTTTTCTGAAACTTCCGGATTCACATCACCTACAATCCCATTATCAGTTACATTTATACCTACATCAACAACTATACTATTTTCTTTAACCATGTCTGACGTAATTAAATTTATCTTACCCGCCGCAGCTATAACAATATCTGCGTTTCTGGTAATTTGTTGCAAATTTCTTGTTCTTGTGTGACACACAGTCACAGTAGCGCTCCTATCCCTTCTGAGAAGCATTATTGCCAGAGGTTTACCAACAGTGGTACTTCTTCCAACTACCACAACATTTGCTCCAGAAAGTTTTGTAATATCTTCCAGAATTTTTACAACTGCTTCCGCTGTACAGGGAGCAAAAAATTCTGAGCCATACATTAACATTCCCATATTGTAAGGATGCCGACCTTCCACGTCTTTTTCTGGAGATATCATATTTACAGCTTCCATCTCCTCTATTCCAGGCAGCGGATGCGTCACAAATATACCATGGACATTGTTATCAGAAGAAAGTTCTCTTAAAATACTAAAAAGTTGATTTCTATTTATCGCTTCATATACCGAGTAATTTATACCGAGCTTTTTTGCAAGCTTCTCCTGATTTTTCAGGTAATTCTGTGTTGCATCATCTGGTTTCAACGTAACCGCTGCTAATGTAATTGTTTTATTGAGGGTTGAGATTTTTTCTATTATATTATTTTTTATTGTGGTCCATAAAGGTTTAATATCTATATACATTTGAAAATCCCCCCTAAAATTTCCTTAAAGGTTTCAACCCTTTCTGAAACAGAAGTCCACAAGTTTCGAACATTCCAAACCTTGTTAAGATAAGCGTAACGCCACTTAATTCAGCAGCCTTTATTGTTTCAGGCATTAACTCTCTATTTCTCACTATCACTACTGCTGGTATTCCTACCACTCCAGCAGTTCTTACACACTGCGGAGTTGCAAGACCTGTCACGAGCAAAGAGCCTTCTTCTCCAAAAGCTAACACATCACTCATTAAATCTGATGCGGCAACTTTTTCAATATTTTTATCAAGTCCATTGTTAACAATTACCTTCCCTTCAAGGAGTTCAACAATTTCTTCAAGCATCATTTTTTCTCCCCCTTGAGTAAATCTCCCGTATATTTATATTTTATAAATGCCTCATAAGTCCAGGGACAGAGTTTTTCAAATATTATAGCAATTTTAAGAGCATACTGTTGAATTTCCCACTGAGCATGCGAATCAGCTCTTAAATTCAAAAAATTCATAAGACTTCTCGCGTTCACTGTCCAGTAAAATTGTGTATATGCTGACAGCGGAAGAACTATCCTTGCAAGCTCTCTGGCAATTCCTGCCTCTAAAAGTTCTTTATACACTTTGTATGAATTATTTACAGCACCTTTAATAGCTTCAATAGTTTTGTTTTTTAAATTTTCATTATCGATTATTATTCCCTTTTGTTTATCATCTGATGTGTTTACTCTAATGTGATCTGGTATATAAAATTCATCTTTTAATTCTGTGTATCGCATGCTTGCTTCGTTGAATGAGCCTATTCTGTGTCTAAACCATTGGCGGGCAACAAATAAAGGAGTTTTTACGTGGAAAGTGAATACTATATGTTCAAATGGCGTTTCATGACCATGTTTCATTAAATAAAAAATCAATGCTTTGTCTTTTTCCGGGGTTTTTAAACCTTTATTGTAAGATACACGCGCAGCTTTTACAGCGGAATAATCGTCTCCAAGATTATCTACAAGTCTTATAAAACCACGATCAAGGACATTGTATTCCAAAGAGAGGCACCTCCATTTTCTCTAATACTTTTTTGTATCGCTCTTCATCTATAATACCATTTTTCCGCCATTCTTCAAGCTGAGTAAAATCAAGTCTTCTTGCAACACTTTTGAAAGTTAACCTGTGATGAGGAGTTACACCATAAATTTCGAGTAATTTTATATGTTTTTTTGTTGGATAACCTTTATGTGTATCTAATAAATAGTCTGGAAAAATTTTGCTGTACGCCCTTATTATTTTATCTCTCGTAACTTTCGCAACAATCGAAGCAGCGGAAATAGCAGGAACCTTTTCATCTCCTTTGACTATGCATTTATGATTGAATTCCAGCTTAAGGTTTTTCCCATCCACCAGAACGCTTTCAAAACTTATATACTTTGAGAGCATTTTCAACGCTCGATTCATAGCAAGTTCTGTAGCATGAAGTATATTTAATTTATCAATCTCTTCCGCGGTAGCCAGACCTATACCAACAACACCATTTTTGTAAATTTCAATAATTATTTTTTCACGTTGAACAGGAGAAAGCTTTTTTGAATCCTTAAGCCCTTCAATACGCCTTTTTAAATAAACTGCTGCAGCAACTACCGGTCCAAAGAGTGGTCCTCTTCCAGCTTCATCTACTCCAACTAATTTCATTCGTTCACCATCCTGTACACACTCTCAATATAGTTCACTAACTCATTTGGATTTTCTCCTGATACTATAAAAAGCCATTTGTCTTTCCACCATGCTACTAAATTTGTTTTTTGAAACCTTGTTCTCAAATAACCTCTATCAAAAAGGTTAATGGTGTAGTAATTTATTTTAAGAATGTTTCCAACTTTGCTCGAAAACTTTTTCCAGTATTTTTTCGTTTGAACAATATCATCGTATTTAAATACATACATCATACCATCAAAATTCTGAAAAAACGCATATTCTCCCTCACCTAAAACTATATCTGCGAACGCATTAGTATTTCCAAATTCTTTTAATATAAACCTTCCATCTAATATTAACACCGCACTTTTTAACGTATAACTCCCAGGAGGAACAGGTGTTTTAATAAGGAAAGAACAGGATGAAATAATAAAAACCATTGAGACAATAAAAAATATGATGACGCCTTTTTTCATAAAAGTTCACTCCTTTAGAATTCCAAAAATTGCTAATGCCTTTTCTATTATATCACGCCTCATTGCAAGGTCTGCGTGGTTAGCACCGTAAAATACAATACTTTTATCATTATAATTAGCACTCACGTATGGAACCATTCCGTCCGATAATCTAAACTCCGAAGATTCTGGAAAAATATTATCAGAAATATATTTTAACAGAAGCAATCCAGCCAGTGTTAAAGGATTTGAAAGAAGAATGTTTTGAATAGTTTCACGTGTATTGGAAAAGTTATATGTAAGTATTCCAACAAAATTAATATAGTTAACATTATCTGGAACCTCTGGAAATTTCTTTCCAAATATTATTTTTTTATAAACAGGTGCTTCTATACTTGCGCCAAATGCATTTGAAGTTATCAAAGCAAACTTAATAAGCTCAACAGTATCAAGATTCAAATTTTTAAATATTTCTTTCTTTAAAGCAAGGAACGTGGCAAGTGGAGAACCTCTGTGTGGAGTACCTGCAAAAATAACTTTCTGCACTTTTTGTTGAAATTCCTCGCTTTGAAGGGCATACCTTACAATAATACCTCCCAGACTGTGTGCATAAATATAAAATTTATCAAATTTTCTCGTAAAATTCACAAGGGACTCTCCTGTAGATTTAAAATTACATACTAAGGAAGGATATAAAAAAAGATATAGTCCCACGTTATCAGGAATACTTTTTTTAAACGCGTTTATCATAGCCTGTTTATAAATGTCCAATGGATTATATACTTCCCGCGGTGATATTCCATGAACAAGTATTATAATTGTTTTACCTTTCTGCAATTCTAACAGCTGGGGGGCAAAAGGCTTCCAATCTTTAATATCTATTGAATCGTAACTAAAAAATGGATCTTCAAGCTTTTCGAGACTTCTATATACCACTATGTTCTTTAATTTATATTCATATAAAGGTAAACTAAAACCTGAAATGAAAAAAGCATAAAAACACAACAGTAATATTGTAATTCTTCTCACAATTTAATCCTCACTTGAGTAATAAATTCTTGTTAATTTTTTAATCAGCACAATGCCCTTTCAACCATTTCTGCAAATTCTATTACATCCATTTCTAACTTCACTGTTGCTATTTCGTCTAATTCGGTGAGTCCTTTGTTTACAATAATTATTTTCCCACCACGATTTCTGTGAAATACTGGCAAATAAGCTGCGGGATAAACAACAAGGGAAGAACCAATTACTAACATCAAATCTGAATTTTCCACTAATTTTACAGCATTATTCCATGCCTGCTCTGGTAGTTCTTCTCCAAAAAAAACTATATCCGGTCTTATCAAACCGGAACATTCGCAAATTGGTATGTCATTTTGCTCCATAAGTTTCAGAACATCAGCCACTTTATAATGTTTCTTACAGCTTACACAGTAGTATTTTGACACATTCCCATGGAGTTCTATAACGTTTGCACTTCCCGCTTTTTGATGCAGATTATCAATATTTTGAGTAATTATACCCGATACAAATTTATTCTTTTCAAGACATGCCAGAACATTATGAGCTAAATTCGGCTTGGCACTAATCATTGGGAAAATAGCTTCTTTTGCAAAATTGTAAAACCGAGAAGGGTTTGAATAAAATTCTTTTATATCAAATATCTCCTGCCCATATTTTTGATATAACCCGTTTTTACTCCTGAAATCCGGAATTCCACTTGGCGTACTTATTCCGGCACCAGTTAAAACCACCGTTCTGGATGTTTTAAGTAATTCAATTGCCTTTCTGAACAACTATTCACCACCCTCGAATAATATATATAATCACTGTTAATGCAAAAATAAGCGCAACAAATTTTCCTAACAAAATGTATATAATAAATGCAGAAACAATCAGAAGAGCTTTTTTTCTGTTCCATTTTTGAGTTTTAACTATAGTGTATAGTACGCCGGCTACCAGACCAATTATTGCACCATAAACTCCTTCAAAAAAATGTTTGACGTAAATATTTGACGAAAACTCGCTCAGTACAAGTCCTACACCCATTATCACCAGAATAGGAGGAGTTAACACTGCTACTACACTAATTACAGCACCAAAAATCCCAAACAAATGTTCACCAACAAGTATAGAAACATTAACAGATATAGGTCCAGGCAACGCCTGAGCAATAGAAAGCAAATCTATAAACTCTTTTTCTTTCATAAAACCTTTTCTAATAAGCTTTTTTTGAAACACCGGGATAATAGCATATCCACCACCTATTGCAAACAAAGAAATACCAAAAAGCGTGGTAAACAACTGCCAGATATTAGAATGGGATTTCGTTCTCATCCTCTGAACTTTCCAGCCTTTCAATAAACTCTTTATATTTTTGGTCAATTTCTTCTTTTTCACGTTTAAAGTTTACTAACTTTGCCCTGGCAATCGCCAGTAGGTCCACTGTTTTTCCATATAACTTTAAAGCTAATTCTATATCAACATCATTTTGATGGAAATATTCTTTAATTTCCTCTATTTGTTCCACTAACTCTTTGAAGGTTAACTTTTCCATTTCCTGTGTATTCAGTGCCAGAGTTTTCTTTATATCCAGCATCGTTTTCACCCCTAACTTCTAATTTTAGACATCCATCTTTTAAATAACCGGAAATTATATCACCCTTTTTAACATCTTTTACACTAACTATTATTTTTTTCTTATTTTTGAGCACAGCTCCACCAAAAAGGAGCGAAGTTGCATATCCACCTTTTTTTACCAGATCGTTGAAAAGCTCGGTTAAAGAGTTATCTCCAGAAGAAATTTTGTCTATAATTGTTTGTGAAATATACATTTTTGTGTTTCTAAGGTAATTGTATTGGTTTACAACTTTACTTTTTAAAAGGTCTGATATATATTTGATAAATTCTTTTGAAATAGTTTGACCACGCGTTTTTATTAAAGATTCAATCTTTAGTTTGAGGTTTTTTTGAGACTCGTTTAAATTTTTACCATAAGATTGAAAGGAATTATGCAGTAAAGTTCTTATGGTGTTAATTATTTCTGTATCTGATTTTCTTCTGAATTTTTCTAATAAATTTCTGATAAATATTTCTGTTTCTCTTGCATGTATGTCTAAAATTCTTACATTATCTTCTATTTGTTTGGAAATAGCTCTGGCAACTTCCGTTGGTGTGGCAAATCTTTTCCATGCCACATAATCAGGTACAGTATAGTCTCTTTCATGACCTATACCGGATAACACCGGACAAAATTCGTTAAAAAGCGCTATTTCTATACCAAGTTTTAAGTCATCAAAGTACATTAAATCACTGGTTGAACCACCGCCTCTTGCAATTACCACAACATCGTAGTTTATACCTGATTTTTTAATCTTTCTTAAAGCCATGATAACTCCAGACGGCGTTTCAGCGCCCTGCATTGGAGATTCGTAAAGATGAACAATTGGTTTGTAACTCTGCTGAACTGTTAAATTTTTTAGAAAATCCTCATAGCCCGCAGCAGTTTTTGAAGATATAATAGCTATTTTCTTAATAGGTTCAAGTTCACTAAGATCATGATAACTCTCCATTAAAAGACCTTCTGATTTTAATATTTTAATTATCTCTTTTCTTCTTTTTTCAATTTCTGAATCACCAATAGGGGCGATGGTATCCGCATAAAAAGTAAAACTCATTCTATCTTTGTAAAGAGAAAGTTTCCCCTGAAACACCCACTTTTTCCCAACAAGGTCTTCCGCGCGTCTCAACCCAATTCTCGATAACACCGTAAGCGCAATGTAGGCTGGAATATATACAGTAATTTCTATATTTCGCTTTCCATTCCGACCGACATATTCCTGAGAAACATCAATATAAATACCCGTTTTGTGAGATTTAGCACGCACAACATCGGCATGAAATCTCATTCTCTCTGAGGTTATACCTGTTAAATCTATCTTATGTTTTACGTATTCATAAAGTTCAATTAAATTGTTAAATTCTATAATGTCATTTCTTTTTGGCATTATTCCCACTCTTTTCCATAATAAAGTTCCACTTCCAATGGTACCCTCAATTTTACGGCGTTTTCCATTTCATTTTTTACAAGTTCTTTCATGTCTTCTAATTCTTTGTCTGGTACTTCAAAAACTAATTCGTCATGCACCTGCAAAATCATTTTACTTTCCATATTGTTTCTTCTTAATTCTTTATATATATTTATCATAGCGAGTTTTATAATATCTGCCGCGGTTCCCTGAATTGGTGTATTTATAGCTATACGTTCTCCTTCAGCTCTTATATTCGCGTTTGACGACGTTATTTGAGGAATCTCTCGCCTTCTACCAAGGAGAGTTTCTACATAACCATTGGATTTAGCAAAATTTTTCATTTTTTGAATGTATTCAAAAACTCCAAAATAGTATTTGAAATAATTGTTGATAACTTTTCTGGTTTCAGAAATATCGAGGCCTATTCTTTTAGATAAACCATAAGGGGATACACCATAAACGATAGCAAAGTTAACCATTTTACCTATCCGCCTCATCTTTTCTGTAATTAGTTCTTCTGAAACACCAAATATCCTCGAAGCCGTTAAACTATGGACATCCATACCTTCTTTAAATGCTCTTATCAAATTGACATCTTCGCTCATATGAGCAAGAATTCTCAACTCTATTTGAGAATAGTCTGCTCCAAGAATCCACCAATTATTTTCTTGAGGTTGTATAGCTTTTCGAATTTCACGACCTTCTTCAGTTCTTGAAGGTAAATTCTGCAAATTTGGTTCTGAACTGCTTAGCCGGCCAGTAGAAGTCCCTGTTTGATGAAAAGTTGTATGCACCCTTCCTGTAAATGGATTTATAACATTTGGTATAGTATCAACATAAGTGCTTTTTAATTTTTGAATTTTTCGGTATTCAAGTAATAATCTTGCTATTTCATAATTTTCTGCGAGTCCTACGAGTACTTCCGCATCTGTGGAAAAAACACCTTTAGCCGTTTTTTTAGAAGTTGGAAGTTTAAGTTTATCAAAGAGTATATAAGCTACCTGCTTTGAAGAATTTACATTAAATTCTTCGCCAGCAATTTCAAATATTTTATTTTTCAAATTATTTAACTTACTTTCCATATTTTTAGAGAGTTTAAAAAGATAGTTTTTATTAAAATAAACACCATTTAGCTCCATCTCAGCCAGAACATTGATGAGAGGCATTTCTATATTATTCAACAATTCATCCATATGAGATTCATAAATATTTCGACTTAATATTCTAAATAATCTATAAGTTATATCAGCATCTTCACACGAATACCTGGCAGCCTCTTCAACAGGGACATAGGAAAAGTCGTTAATAAAAAGCGGAGCATTAGTATCGACAACCTCTTCATACGATATCATTTTGTAACCTAAAAACTTCATAGCTAACTCATTTAAGTTAAATCGTTTTTCGTTTGGATTCAAAAGATAAGCGCCTATCATGGTATCAAAATGAGGAAAATAAGGTTCTATACCATATTTTTTGAAAATTTTGTAATCATATTTTAAATTCTGCCCAACTATATTATAATCAGGTGATTCCAAAATTCTTTTCAAAAAAGCAGTTAAAACGTCAAAATCTATGTTTTTACCTTTTTTATGAGCCACAGGTATGTAATAGGCTTTTCCTTCAGCTGTAGCGATAGATATACCCACAATTCTTGCTTCAAAAGGATCAAGTGAAGTTGTTTCGCTGTCTATCGAGAAAGTTCTAATTGAATCTATTTCTTTTTCTAATTTTTTAAGATCTTCAAGATTAGTTATTATTTTATAATTGGACTCAAAAGTACTGGAAGACTCATATAGTTTCAGTTCTTTTATGATACTCGAAAATTCGTACTTTTTAAGGATTTCAAGTAAATGAGATGGATTAAAGCCTTTATATTTAAAATCTTCATGTTTAAACTCTATGGGTACATCATAAATAAGAGTTGCAAGCTCCTTACTAAGTTTGAGATCATCCAGGCCATTTAATATTTTTTCCTTTAGTTTTGGTGTTAATAGATTTACATTATTCAAAATATTATCAATAGTTCCATATTTGTTAAGTAATTTCGCCGCAGTTTTTTCACCTATCCCCGAAACACCCGGGATATTATCTATTGGATCTCCAACAAGCGCAAGATAATCAACGAACTGTTCGGGATATACTTTGTACCTTTCAAAAACAGTATCACGTGTATACAATTTTATATCTGTTATTCCTCTACCCACTCTCCATACAAACACATTTTCTGATACAAGCTGTAATAAATCTTTATCTCCAGTAACAATATTTACCGTTTCAAATAAACTTGAAGATTTTTTAGATATAGTTGCTATAATATCATCGGCTTCATAACCAGACAGTTTTATTACCTTTATTCCAAGCGCCTCGACAATTTCTTCAATGTATGGAATTTGTTTTTGCAACAGCTCAGGTGTTTCAGGTCTATTTGCTTTATAAGCTTCCATTAGTTCTTTTCTGTGTTTACTCCCACCTTTTGAATCCATTACAAATACACAGGCATCTTTACCTGATGATATATGCTTGTTGAGAAATTTAATCAACATTTTGGTTAAACCGTACACCGCATTTGTTGGAAACCCTGTCGTTGTACGAAGAGATTGGTCAATGGCATAAAACGCTCTATAAACCAATCCTGTTCCATCAAATATGAACATCTTTGCCACGTTTTTGCATCTCCCTGATTTCCTCAAGTAAATTCACCGCTCGCCTTAGATGTGGAATTATAATTGAGCCTCCAACAATGAGCGCCACATCAAACGCTTCAAAAAACTCTTCATCAGAAGTCCCAAGTTGCGCACAGCGAACAATGTGATAAGTAATACAATCATCACATCTTAATACCAATGACGCTACCAATCCCATTAACTCTTTTGTTTTTTCTGATAAAGTCCCTTTTCTGTAAACAGCGCTGTCAAGATTAAAAAATCTTTTGGTATTTAAAGTTCCCTCTTTTAATATTTTTTCATTCATTTTTTCGCGGAAGGCCTTAAATTCAGCCAAACTCATGAGTTAACCTCCTTCATTTTAGCTCATAAGTAAATGTTATTTCATCTCCGTCCTCAAGTAACTCAGTAAAATAAGCGTTTTTACCGTTCTTAAGAAGTCTGTAAGTTTTTACCTTTCTCAAATCTATATCAAAGAGTTGAAGTATGTCTGCCACGATAATACCACTTTCTTCACTTACAGTCGAGTAAATCTTATCTCCATTTTTTATCTGATATTCCTTGCTTACAATTACACCATTTACGTTATAAAGAAGTGAATCTTTTTCAATTGTTGTTCGTTCCCCATTCAATATTATGTTAACTTTTTTGATTTCACCTTTTGTAATATCTTTGATTGTAATTGGAGTCTCGCTTATTACTACTTTCAAAGTTTCACCAGGTTCTGCTTTATTTTCATCTTTAAGTTCAAGATCATTTCTAAAAATCCTGACCTCTCCTACTTTCTTTTCCATATACACATCGTTGTAAAAAAACTCAACAGATGCAAGCTCTTTTTCCAGTTCTTTGCGAATACTTTTTATATAAACAGGATCATATTCTATTTTATCTCCATCTTTTAAAGCTACGTTTTCCCTTGTTACCATTCCATTTAACATAACCGGCGGGTAGAAGTTTTTGATTCTGTCTTTGATTTTTAAGTAAATCGGAGGTACGATATCATACAAACGAACTTTTATAGCATCCCCATGCTTAGGTCTTCCTATTTCTATTTTATCTCCATGTCGCACTTTGTCACGTATATTTGCTTTCCTGCCATTCACAAAAATAGGAGCAGGCACTGGCATTTGCCCTTTTTTTACTAACATCTTTCCATTAACTTCCAGTATTAATGAATTCCCGGGTCTTCCCATTATATCAGCCATTGTGTACCCACACTGAAGGAGCACATCACCTATCGTATGACTTCCCGTAAAACCTATAAGTTGAATTGGTGTATCATTTACATAAACTTGTTCAAATATTGCTCCACTTTTTGTGAGAGCTGTATAAGCAATACCTATTGGCGTAACAAATTCACTTCCCTGAATAATTTCTGTTTTATCCTCAATATTTAGATTTTTTGCGTCTTTAAGAGATATTTTTTCACTGTCTATTTCAAGGTATTTTGCCAGGTTTTCTATAAAACCTGGAACTTTTGCGCCACCACCGATAACCATCACAACCTGGGGCTTTTCTCCATTCAATTTTAATATTTCATCTGCAATATTTTTTGTAATATTTTCCAAAACAGGAGATATTATGTTTATTAATTCTTTCCTGTGGATCTGTTTCTCTTTATCGAGTATATTTCTATACGTATAAGCCTCTTTACCGTCTGCAAGCCACCTTTTTATTTCCTCAGCAGTTGAAAAATCAACCAATAAAGCCTTTGTTATAGCTTCTGTTATTTCATCTCCAGCAAGAGGAACCATCCCGTATGCTATTATAGTTCCTTCCCTGGAAATAGCTATATCGCTTGTACCTGCCCCAACATCAATCATTGCTATGTTTAGTATTCTGAGGTCTTCTGGTACTGTTACGTTAATTGCTGCAATTGGTTCTAATGTCATATGAGTCATTGTTAAATTTACTTTTCTCAACACTGAAACCATTGCATCTACAACCTGGACAGGCAAAAAGGCTGTAACAACTTCCACAGAAGCTTTGCTTCCCCTAAGTCCTTGCAAACTTTTTAACCATGTATCATCTAATTCATAACGAATAACCGAATAACCTACACAATACATATTTTCTTTTTGAAGTTTTTCCACGGCATTATCAACCGCTGCTAATTCTATACGAGTTATTAATTCAGAATTTATTTCCGAAAATTGTGTAACATTTTCTGTATATTTCCCAATCTGTGTATTAAGAAATCTTCCAGCAAGCGCTACCGCGACTTTGTCAAGCTTTATATTATTTCTCTTTTCTAACTCTTCTTTTACTTTTCTAACGGTTTTTGCTACCTTGTCCACATCATGGATTTGTCCATCAAGCATCGCACGATGCTCATGTTCTTTTATCACGATGTCATGAATAATTATTCTTTCATTTTCATCAATTGATGCCAATAAACCAGCAATTTTTCGCGTCCCAACATCCAGAGCAAAAACCAACGTCACACCTCCACAACAGTGACTCCGATACCGCCTTCTTCCTGCCTTCCGAATCTGTAAGTCTTAACTCTTTTATCATTTCTAAGAAAGTTCCAGATATTAGCTGCTAAACTACCTGTTCCTTTCCCATGAATTATATAACCTGTTGAGAAATTTGAAAGTACAAGGTCATCTAAAAATTTATCTACTATCTCCAAAGCTTCAGAAACAGTTTTACCTCTGAGATCTATCTCATTCGTTTTTAAATAACTTTGTGTAAAAATATTTTGACTATAATCTTCTGTTTCCTCAGGGGGTGCAGAAATAATTAACTGATTTTTTCTGACCTCAACTTTCAAACCTTTAAAATCTACTAAAAATTTGTTCCCTCTCTTTTCCAAAACTTTTCCCACAGTAGTTCCATTTATCAACCGCACATAGCATCCTTCTACAATATCTCCGCCAGGTTCATTAACACCTGTGATTTTAATATTTTCAACTTTTTCATGAAGCTTTTCAAATAGCTTTTGCTTCTCTTCAAGTTCGTTTAATCTTTTTCTCACAAGATTTGAGTTTTTCACATTTAAACTGTGCAACGCCAATTGCAGGTTCTTCTTAACATTTCTGACTTCTTTGTAGAGCTCTCTCAATTCCGCGTCTATTTCCTCTATTCTTTTATATTTTAAAACTTCATATTTCTTTTCATACCTTTTTTTCAATTCCTCATACTCTTTTATCTGATGCTCAAGTTTTGTTTTTTCTTTGTGCAACTCGCTTACTTTTCTGTCAAGCTTTTGAATTATTTTTTCAACCTTTAAATGTTCTTCATTTAAAAATCTTTTAGATTTCTCGATTATTTCAGAAGGTAGACCGAGTTTCTCCGATATCTCAAAAGCGTGCGATGCTCCAGGTGTATTCAGCAGAATTCTATACGTTGGTTGTAAAGATTCCAAATCAAATTCCATGGAGGCAGTTAAAATATTTTCATGTTCCATTGCATATAATTTGACATTTGTCATGTGGGTCGTCACAATGAATTTAATATTTTCTTCTATAAGAGTTTCTAATATACCAAGCGCAAGAGCACTTCCTTCAAAAGGATCCGTACCTGAACCCAGCTCGTCAATAAGTACTAAAGAATTATTATCTGCATTTTCAAGGGCATGTACTATTCGGACTATATGGGAAGAAAAGGTACTCAGATTTTCTACAATTGCTTGAGCATCACCTATATCTATAAATAATTTAAACTCCGGAATACGCGTACCTTCCTCAGCAAGTATTGGAAAGCCCGCTTTTGCCATGAAGATAAAAAGTGCAATAGTTTTTAAAGTGACTGTTTTTCCTCCTGTATTTGGCCCAGTAATAACGATACCCATCTTATCAGAAGGTAAATCGATAGATATTGGCACCACTTTTTCTTCATCCAGAAGTGGATGACGAGCGTTAACCAACTTGAGATAATCTCCATCAGGTTGCACAACTATCCCCTTATGGATAAGGGCGTATCTTGCTCTTGCATACAAAGAATCAAAATGTGCTACAAGTTCAATGTCCTGTACTAACTTACCGTATCTATCGTGAATTTTGCTTGACAAACCTCTTAAAATTTTTGCAATTTCTATTTGCTCACTACTTAGAAGGGTTTTTATACGATCATTTAAATGAATGAATTCCTCGGGCTCAACATAAAGCGTTGCGCCCGAGGAAGAAGTTGAATGAACAATTCCCTTTATCTTATGACGATCGTGCGCTTTAATAGGAAAAACGTACCTATCATTACGTATGGTATAAGTTGGTTCTTGAAGAAGCTTTGAGTGCTGCGATATAAACTTATCTATTTTCCTTCTCGTTTCTTCGTAAAGGTTTTTTAAATCCTTTCTTATTTTCTTTAAAATAGGAGATGCGGAATCTTTAATATTTCCATCTTCGTCTAAAATTCTTTCTATTTCCTCAATAAGGTTTTGATAGTTTCCAAGTTTTGATATATAAAAACCGATTTTATATCTACTACTTTTAAAAAATATCTTGAGTTCTTCAATACCCCGTAAAAAGTTTCTGACCAGAAGTATTTCTTCAGGTTCTAATATAACACCAGCTCTTGTTTTTTCAATAACATCCTTTATGTTTGAAAAATTTGAAACTGGTGGCAAACCCAAAGTATTGAAAATGTCTATTAATTCTTTTAAATAGACAAACTCTGCTTCTGACGCAGTTTCATTCTGAATTTTTTCTATGTAGTCTTTTCCAAGTGTTGAAAAAGTTAATCTTTTAAATTGCTCAATTACAATGTTCCAATCAATGTACTTCTTTAAATTCATAAATTACACTCCATTAAAAGTTCGTATTCATCAGAATAGATATTTGTAATGAATTTTGATTAGGTAAATCTAACGCACTAATGGGTTTCCCGGTTTCTGTTTTTGCTTCTAAATAAAAAGGAATTGCGTATCCCACACGTCCACTTATAAATGAATTTTTTCCAATATTTAAATCCACTCTTAATCCGGGGATCAGGTTAATCGACGGTATAATAATTTTATTGTAATGGTCAAAATCAGATGTTGAAAAATTATCTGTTAAAGTCGAGCCAACTATTCTCACCTTGAATATTTCCTGCAAAAGTAATACTGACCCCTCAAATCCAACCTGTAATTTTTCACCCTCATTAAAAAGGGTAATGCCAAATATTTTTACCGCTATGTCGAAACTCATGCCGCGAACCTGATAGCCTTCAGAATCCGGGAGATTCATATTTGTAAGAAGCGAAAACCCATAAGATAAAGGAGACCTATTAGCTGGATCAGCATTTTTCTCAACAGAGTATAAAAGTGCCAGCGTATCAAAAAACTGAGGCTTAACTTCGCCAATACTCGACGTGGCAGGGTTTATTATAGTCAACCCCAAAAAACTCCCTCTATTTAATGAGAACGAAAAACTCAAAGTAAAAACCAGCAGTAACGTGAATAAAGCCAACCTTTTCATGACCCCACCTCCTTCTCTTAGGATTATATCATAATTTAAACAAGTATTACGTAAATGAGCGCACTAACTGCCGCTGCAAACGGTACAGTGACAAACCACGATATAATTATACTTTTTAATATTCCAACATTCACCACTTCTATACCTCTTGCAAAACCAACACCTGAGACTGCGCCCACAACGGTGTGAGTTGTAGAAATAGGCATACCCATTGTGGAAGCCACAAGAACAGTTGTAGCTGTAGCAAAATCTATTGAAAATCCTCTGGTGTTATTAAGTTCAGTTATATCATGCCCTACTGTTTTCATTACTTTGTATCCAAGAACAGCCACACCAACTGATATTCCAAGACCTCCAAGAGCCAAAATATATTTCGGTATAGAAATAGTTCCTGTAAAACTCCCAGCAGTTATTATCGTGTATATGAGGGCAACAGGTGCCACAGCATTTGCAACATCATTTGCCCCATGTGAAAAGCTAACATAACATGAAGTAACTATTTGAGCCTTTCTAAACACACTTTCAACAATGTTGTATTCGTTTGAACCACTTTTAATTTTTCTCAATGAAAGATATGATACAAAAAATGCTCCAATTCCTACAGGAATTCCTATGAAATTCCCCATCACTATATTGTTTTTCATAACTTTTACCACGAAAAGAGTGCCGATAGTATAAAACGCTAAACCTAACAACAATGGAGCAACATATTTTGCAGCTTTTGCAGGATGTTTTCTATGCAAAATTGACCATGAAATAAATTTAAATATTACAAATGCTATTGCTCCACCTATGAGAGGTGAAGTAATCCAGGTAAGTACAATTTTTGCAAGAGTTATCCAGTTAATAACGTTCAGACCACCAGCTGCTAATCCAAATCCAATCATTCCACCTATTATTGAATGTGTAGTTGAAACTGGCATTCCCCAAAATGTCGCAAACAATATCCATATAGTAGAAGCTATTAACGCGGAAATAGCTCCGTATAAAATAAAGTTTGGTTCTCCTATTCTATCAAGATAAACAATACCCTTTGCTATTGTTTTTGTAACATGGGCTCCAAAAAGTAATGCTCCAAGAAACTCTAAAATAGCCGCTATAAAAACAGCCTGTTTTGGAGTTATTGCTTTGGCACCGACAGCAGTTGACATACTGTTCGCAACATCATTGGCACCTATAGCAAAGGCCATACCAAAACCTATAAAAAATGCAGCTATGGTTAAAATCATCTTTGAATCCTCCTCCTACGATCTTATAATCATTCTAATTCTTTCAACTACATTTTCGGCTCTGTCAGCTATTCTCATTAAAAGTATAACTATATTGTTGAGGAATATTATATCCACCGCGTTTAAAGAATTTTTCAATTTAAATAACTTTTTTCCTATCGAAATTCCTATGGAATCAGTACGTGATTCATCCTTTTCAACATCAAACGTGATGTTATCTTCTTTTCGAACTTCCTGCGGTGAAAAATCCGACTCAACTACCACTTTTAGTTCTTCCACTGAAGCTTTCATCATCTGAATTGCATCGATTACCATTTCGCCCAGCGATTTTATTTCACCTACAATTTCGCCAGGACAGTCCTCAACTGTATTCATAGTAAGTAGTTTGACAAAATCATCAACTGCATCTATCAGTGCATCCTGATTGTGTATTATTTCAAGTGCATCAATTCGATCAAAATAACTCCATCTGAGTTTTGTGTAAATTTCTCTTAAATGAGTTTTTATTTTATCTGCTTCTGTTTCATACTTGTCTATTTCTTCAGAATATCTAAGAACATCCTCGCCGTTGAAATAGTCATCCAGTATTTTTTTTATCAGGTTTCCGGATTTCATACATAACTCCGCATGATGCTCAAGAAGAGTGGTGGGTGAAGTTTCTGGAAACATTCTTTCTAAGAACCTTTTCATAAAGTGCCCTCCTTTCAATTAATAACGTCAAAATTCAAGCTTTATGTGTCTTTTGGGACCACCGTTTTCCTCTACTATGGCGTTTAACTTTTCCAGTACTTCTTCAAGATTCAGTCCCAATTTTTTGATTTCTTCTTCAAGGGTACCCCATTTAATATCCCCACAAACGATAACTTTTATCCCCATTTCTAACAAAGGACCTATTAAATATGGAAACTCTGTTGCTATTTTTTCAAAGCTTGTGTTTCCATCAATGTACATTTACTTCCCCTCCTTCTTTAATGCAAACACCACTGTTTTAATCTCGTTAGCCCCTCCCAATTTCAGTATTTTAACACACTCTTTTAATGTGTTCCCAGTTGTACAGATATCATCTATTAAAAGAATGTTTTTATCATGTACGTTTTTTATTAATTTGAACTTACCAAGAACCGCTTTTTCTCTATTTTGTGCAAAAACCTGATCTGTCTCTTTAACAGCTTTCAAAGTTTTATATGAATCACATTTTAATTCTTTTTGCACAACCCTACTAATTAGCTTCATATGATCAAATCCTCGTTCAAACAAAACAGTCTTAGTTACAGGAACGTAAGTTAAAAGATCAAAATCGAGTTTGAAGTGTTTAATCAAATCAACCATATGGTTACCAATAATACGTGACAAAAACATACGTCCAGATACCTTATAACTTAACAAGAGATTTCGTATAACTTCTTTGTATAGGGTTGCATGAAAAACCTGTAGCCCTTTCACATATGTGATTTCATACGATATAGAATTAGAGATTTTATTTACGCAGTTTTTACATATTCTCCCCCAGTAAATTACCTCTCCACACAAAATACAGCGTGGAGAAAATATAAGTGACAACGATTCCTTAATAAACTCATTCATGTGAATTTTCTCCGGCAAAATTTGGTGGCATTCCAAATTTCCAGAATAGTATAGAACCTAAAGTTATAGGAATATAAAACGTTATTAATCTGAATATAGTTATTATATTGATAGCATTCGAAGGCCCAAGTAGCTTCGAAAGTACTATTTGATAAATTCCCTCAATTCCACCACTTGAACCGGGAGTTGGAATATAGTACGCAACTGTATTCATCATAGTAAAGATCCCAAGCAAACTCCAATAATCTATCTTTTCCTTTCCAAAATTAATTATTATTTGATACAGAATCAAATTATTTAAAAGAATAGTTAAAAAGTATAAAAACAAATCTATCACTATAATCCAGGTATTTTTCTTCCATAAAATAGTTATGCTTTTGTGAAGGTTGTCTATCCAGGTTTCAACTTTATTTTCAAAATTATTAGATTTCTTTTTTAACAACTTAGCGAAAAAAAGCAAAATGTTTCTAAGAATTTTTTTGTTTACAAAACCTATAAATATAATGAGTGATATTCCAAGACCGGCTAAAAAACCAGTAATTATAACTGTTAAACTCAAAGTTCCAGAAATGATTTTGAGAACGCGTTTGATAAACAAAATATCTAAAAACAATACCACTATGGAAATTTCCAGTGTTTTTGAAATGATTATATTTGTTGCATCTTCCGTTTTCACCTTATTTGAAGCTAAATGATATATTTGATACGGTTGCCCACCAACAGACATGGGGGTGATAAAAGTAAAAAATGCACCAAAAAATACATTTTCTAATGATTTAAAGAAACCCATATTGTAAGAAAATAATCTTAACATCATCCACAATCTAAAAGCATTCAAAATATATACTCCCAACAAAACAAGCAAAAGTTTCAAAAAAACAAGGAGAGAAACATCTGTGATCACCGACAAATTAATTTTCCCCTCGGAAAGAAATTGAATACCAAAAATCAGCGAAACACTTATAACAATTGCTGCTATGACATTTTTATAAATCTTTTTCAAATAAATCCCTCCGAACCTAAAATTGCATTGAGCACAACTGCTCAGCTATTATTAAGTCCTCTTTTGTTGTAATTTTAATATTCAATTTAGAACCTTCAACAAAATAAATTTCCATACCTTGAGCTTTAAGGATTGAAGCATCGTCTGTGTAATAACTAAGATTCTTTTCCTCTTTTTTAAATGCATTATAAATAAGTCCAAATTTAAAAGATTGAGGAGTCTGGACAATATATAATAAATCTCTTTTTGGAACCGCGTCTAATTTTCTCCCATCCCGGGAGATAACCATGGTATTTTCAGAAGGCACAACTGTTATAACAGCTCCGAATTTTCGGGCTAATGAAATATTTTCATTTATGATTCTTTCACTCACAAAAGGTCTAACTCCATCGTGTATTAAAATTATGTCATCGCTTTCCGCGAAATTAGATATATATTTTAAAGCTTTGTAAGTAGATTCTTCCCGTGAATTACCACCTTCTATAATTTCTATGTTCTTGTCCTTTAATATTTCCCGGGTCTTTTTCATCCAGTTTTTATTTGACACGACTAATACTTTGTCCACCGTTCTTAAACTGTAGAATTTTTCAATAGTATATTCCATAAGATATCTATCCCTGATTTTCAAAAATTGCTTTGGAATTTTTGAACCTAATCTTTTCCCAATTCCACCGAAAAGAATGATCGCCATCACCATTTTCTCACTTACTTTTCATCAAGCCCATATATTTTTATTTTGTATGAAAGTGTTTTGTAATTCATATGAAGTAATTTTCCTGCTTCTTTCCTGGATTTTGATTTTCTAAGAGCTAATTTTATATATTTTTTCTCCAATTGTTTCACAGTTTTGCTAATATAAAGAGGAAGGTCTATTTCTTCAAATCGCTTATTTTCAACAGGAAGGTTAAGCTCACCAGTCAAAGCATATTTATGGGCTACTTCAACTATTTGTTTTGTGTTTCCAGGCCAGTTGTACTGAGATATTAGCACATATTCATCATCTTCCGGAATATGACGGGGGATATTTTTATGCTTTGCATAAATTGAAGAAAGTGCTTTATCAAAAATATACGGTATATCATCTTTTCTTTTTCTCGCTGGAGGAATTTCTATACCTTTTTTGCGAGATACCTTCACATTAAGCTCAGGAGCATGATTCTCAAAAAACCTTATATAATCTTCTATGAAAATACCACTTTCATATTTTAATATTACTTTTTCCCCATCCTTGTGCGCTTTCAAAACCTGTTTTAAAAAATTTCGAATAACCGGTCCCTGAAGTTCCGGAGAAAAATAGAATAAGTCAAACTTCACCTTAATTTTTTCGTACCTTTCCTTCCATTCCAGCATTTCAACAGCAAGCCTCAATTCGTTTTCACTCGACACCATAATTTTCCCCTTAATATCAACATCATGCTTAAAAACAAACACAATATCCCAATTTTCTTCAACGAGTTTTTCATCAATATTTGATTTATATGTATCAAAAACAACATTCTGGTGATTATACAAAAACTCCCTCAGGTTCTCTATGAGAGCCTGAGGGATAAGGATTTTAATCATTGACTCACTCCTTTACAATACGAGTACCTGTCTCGCCCCTCAAAGCTCTATCCAGCGCCTTCATATCTGTTATTATACATTCTTTTCCTGTACTTTCAACAAAGTCTATAGCAGCTTCTATTTTTGGACCCATACTTCCTTTTGGAAAATGTCCTTCATCAAGGTATTTTTTTGCTTCACTTACTTTTATTATATTCAATGGTTTTTCATCTGGTTTCCCAAAATTCAAACACACTTTTTCTACACCAGTAAGTATTATTAACACATCAGCACCTATTTCCTTGGCTAACAAAGCACTAGCTCTATCTTTATCAATAACAGCTTCGACACCTTTTATTATATCATTTTCTTTGACTACTGGAATTCCTCCACCACCTGCACCTATCACAATAATATCATTTTGAAGGAGAAGCTTTATTACATCTTTTTCTATTATATCAAGTGGTTTTGGTGAAGGCACAACTCTTCTCCAACCTCTTCCTGCATCTTCTACAATTACCCAGCCTTTCTCTTCTGCCAGTTTTTTAGCTTCTTCTTCTGAATAAAATGGCCCTACAGGTTTGGTAGGATTTTTAAAAGCTGGATCGTCCTTGTCTACCACTATTTGCGTTACAACTGCCGCTATCTGCAAATCCTTACCGTGTTTTTTCAATTCATTTTTTAAACTTTGAGCAATCATATATCCCAGACTTCCTTGAGTTTGTGCATCGTTAACATCTATTGGGAAAGGTGGAATTTTATCTTTGGCTATATCCTGTTGAACAAGTAAGTTTCCAACCTGTGGCCCATTACCATGAGTTATTGCTATATCAAATTCATCAAGCATTCTCACCAGGAAAGCAGCTGTTTGTTCAAGATTTTTAAACATATTTTCAGCTGTAGGTTTTTCACCAGGCCTATTTACCGCATTCCCACCTATAGCTACAACAGCAAGTTTTTTCATAAAAAAACCTCCTTTTTTAATCTTTTTGCTCGCTTACCGCCGCGGCAAGTGCTATTGAAATTCTCTTTGATTCACTCGTATCTGCTCTTGACACTATAACAATAGGCGCCTTTGCTCCCAATACCAAACCAGCTATTTTCCCTCCTGCAAGATAAACTGCAGATTTTCCTAAAAAGTTTCCGCTATGTATATCAGGTACCACCAAAATGTCGGCTTTACCAGCTACTTCGCCTTTAACTTTTTTGATTTCCGCAGCAAATACGTTTAAAGCATTATCTATACCAAGCGGTCCATCAATCTTACAACCTTTTATTTGTCCTCTTTCATTCATTTTTGCTATAGTAGCTGCTTCCAATGTTTCAGGCATATCTGGATTTACAACTTCTACTGCAGCAATTAAAGCTACCTTTGGCATATCATAGCCGAGTTTGTGAGCTAAACTTACTGCATTATTTATTATTCCAACTTTTTGCATTAAATCTGGCTTTATAACCATACCACCGTCAGTCACAAAAATTATTCTTTGCAAAGCAGGAGTTTCGAGGAGAGCTACATGTGATAAAAGATTTCCTGTTCTTAATCCCCATTCTTTATTCAAAACAGCTTTTAAAAGGCTGGAAGTTTTAACCAATCCTTTCATCAGAATATTTGCTTTTCCTTCTGAAACAAGTTTTACAGCTTTCTCACATGCTTCATATTCATTTTCAACATTTACTATTGGAAAATCTAAACCGAGTTCTTCGCATTTCTTTGAGACTTCTTTTTCATTTCCAACTAAAATAGCTTTTATTCCCATATCTTCCACACTCTTTATAGCTTTTAAGGATTCAGTATCTTCTGCCCCTGCCAGTGCCACAATCGCTACTTTGTTTTTTGCAATCTCGATTATGTCATTGAAACTTTTGAGCAACTTGATCACCTCCCAATATGTTTTACCACTGAACAAAGATAGGCGATTGAAAGTATTGCATTAAAAATAACCTCATAATCATCATGAATAATCCTTACTTTCCTTCCATCTATTCTCTCAATAAGCGGTAAAATTTCTACGATATCTGCTCTCGCAGTGTCTGAGAGTTCTACAATCATTTCTATTGGTGGTTCAAACTTAAAAATAGAAAACTCACTCTCAGGCTTCTGGAGCATTTCTCTTGCACTTCTTTCTATTTCCTCCATTACAGTTACCATAGGTTTAAACTTTGCCGCGTATCTTCCAAGGGAAGTTTTTGTCTCAACATAAACAATATTTTTTAGAGCGCTTAGCTCACTTTTCAATTTATCATCACCTATAACCATAGTCACAGGTACATCGTATAATCCTGCAAAAGCAGCGTTTATAAGTGCCTCATTCATGATTTGTCCATTAATCCATATGTTGTGAATAGCAGAAGATGAGTATGTATGATCCATAGTAGCATACATTGTTCCAACACCGGCATGATAACCAAGGAAAATAACTCTATCAAACGTTTCATTGATACCGCTCATCATATAGTTTTTTCTTAATCCACCACTTATAAGTTCTACATTAGAAAATTCCCTGGATATTTCCCATAAAATATTATCTCCCATAGCATGAGAATCGGATATCAATATTTGATTTTTCCCCAATCCCCTAAGAAGAGCTCTCAAATGTTCCATAAGATAATACTGTTTATAATTATTACCTCTTTCGACATCTGAAAACTGAACAACCCCTCCTAAGCCTTCAAAATCGACTGAGATATAGATTTTCATCGTACACACCCCCGATAAAGATATTATTTTTTACATTTTTTGTAGAATAAAAAATACAAATCAATTCTAAATTAGAATTAAAAAAAAATTAAGTGGCGTATAAGCTTGTAAAAAAAAGAATAAGCCAATTTGTTGTAATTACTTGTTTTTTTTTGAAACAAAACCAATAAAAATAGAAAGAAAGGGAATTCGTTTCATTTTATTGGGAAGTTATTTAG